>DASXUZ010000232.1:0-27848 GCA_036504555.1 Prolixibacteraceae bacterium
AGGCCCTGGGTTACCATTGTTTTGCCCATTCGGCTGTCAAAAAGGGGTACAGCGGGGTGGCCATCTTCTGCAAGCAGATTCCAGACCATGTTGAATATGGGATGAACCATTCAACCTATGACAAGGAAGGAAGGGTCATTAGGGCCGATTTTGGCGATCTTTCGGTTATCAGCGTGTATTTTCCCTCCGGAACCACCGGCGAGCTGCGACAGGCCGTTAAAATGCAATTCCTTCTTGATTTTCATGCTTACCTGAATGATTTGAGAAAACTGCGTAAAAACCTGGTCATTTCGGGCGATTATAACATCTGCCGTCTGTGGATTGATATCCACAATCCCGCACAACAGCAAAACACCTCGGGGTTTTTACCCGACGAAAGAGCCTGGTTTGACAAATTTGTACTCGAGGGTTATACCGATAGCTTTCGGGTTATCAATTCAGATCCTCACCAGTATTCATGGTGGAGTTATCGGGCAGGTTCCCGCGCTAATAACAAGGGTTGGCGCATCGACTATCACATGGTTACCCGTGAGATGGAAGATAAGATCCTCGATGCCCGGATCCTACCTGCGGCCATTCATTCGGACCATTGCCCCGTGTTAATTGACATCGATTTTTAAGTCCATGAGAGTTCTTTTGACTTTTAGCCTGTTTCTTGTATTGAATTTGACTGCTTTTGGGAAAGGGCTTACCAAGAATCTGACTGAAAAAAAGGACTCCAATTATATTGAAAGCTATTATAACGATTTGATTGTCAGGATTTATTCGGGTGAGAAGACCCATTCACTGGAGTTGGATGATTTGAATAATCCTTACCGGCTTCGATATTTGCCCAATGAATATTTCAACATTGGCCTTGGTGTTAATTACCGGGCCTTTGGCTTAAGCCTGGCGACAAAAATCCCTTTTCTCCAAAATAATGAATCTAAATATGGTGAAACCAAGCGGTTTGGGATTCAAAGCTATGTTTATACCAACAAATTTACAGTCGATTTATTGACCTCCTTTTCAAAAGGTTATTATTTATCCAATTCATTTCAACACCTTGGATCCTATACCAGGGAGCGGGAATATCAAAGGCCAGATATGGCGTCCTCCAGTGTTGGGGTAAGCTTGAACTATATCTTCAATAACTCCAGGTTCTCCTATAAAGCGGCTTTCCTGGGTACCGACAGGCAAAAGAAAAATGCGGGTTCATTCATTGCCGGGGGCAGCATCCTTTCCTACCGAACCAAAGCCGATTCTGCATTTGTTCCACGTGGAATCGATGAAACCTTCTATACAAAATCCAGAGATATCAGGAAATCAGGTGTTTTGGCTTTTAATGCCAATGGGGGGTACGCTTATTCGCTGGTATTTTTACGCAACGGCATTGTTACCATGTCCTATATCGTAGGGGTGGGAACGCAAAATAATCGATTTGATAGAACTTCCCAAAGTGACATCAACAACTGGCGATTTAGTTTTAATCAAACCGGGAGATTTGCGATCGGATTTCGTTACAGACGTTATGCGGCAAGGGTTGGATTTATTCGTTCAACCCAATATACCAGCCTAAAGTACAATGATTTAAGGATAGCAAACGGGACCGATTTTTTGCAATTATCGCTCTCTAAGCGAATTTCGTTCCGATAGATTCAATTTATCAGCTGCATAAAAAAGCCACCTTTGCTGGCAGCCTTTCTGATGATATCTACTGTCCTGTAACAGCTGATAGGTCAATTCATGGTCAGCAACCTTGATCTGCTGATCTTTGCCATCAAAGCAAAGCAATCTGCTGTATATTAATCATATAGATTACTTTTTCTTCGCTACCAATGTCGTTTAAGCGTTTTATACCAAAAATCTCTCATACCTCTTTGTGACCTATTTGCTTTGAAACGAAAAAAATAGATACCTCCAATGGTGATTGTCCCTAATGGAAGATGGTATTGAAGGCGCCTATCTGATACCCATCTGATACCCATCTGATACTCATCTGATACCTTTCTGTAAGGTAAGGTTACAGAAAGGTATCAGATGAGTATCAGAAAGGTATCAGATAGCATACAGATGACAGGAATTGGAGGAGAGAACGATGGAAGGATGAATGGCAGTCAGCTGGCTCAACGCCCATGCCCGAAGCCTTTATTTCTCCTCCCGACCTATTAGCTGTTACACGACACTACTTTACGGATATTAATCCCAATTTAAAATGATTTTTCCGCAGTTTCCTTCTTCCATGATGTCGAATCCCTTTTGAAACTCATCAGCGGCAAATCGATGGGTGATGACAGGGGCGATATTTAATCCTGTTGAAAGCATCATTTCCATCTGGTACCAGGTTTCGTACATCTCTCGGCCATAAATACCCTTGAGGGTCAGGCCCTTGAAAATCAATCGGCTCCAGTTAATCTGCGTACTGGAAGGTAGCAATCCAAGCAGTGAAATTTTACCGCCATTGTACATATTTTCGACCATATCATTGAATGCGGTGGCTGAACCGCTGCACTCGAGGCCAATGTCGAACCCGCCGACCATTCCAAGCGACTTCATGGCTTCCTTGACGCTCTCCTCACGTGGATCAATGACCCGGGTAGCGCCCATTTGACGTGCCAAATCGCGGCGATAAGGGCTTAAGTCGGTTCCAACAATGTTACGGGCCCCAGCAAATTTGCAAACGGCTGTAGCCATCGCTCCAATAGGTCCCCCGATGCCTGTGATCAACACATCTTCTCCCAGCAAGGGAAATGAAAGGGCTGTATGGGTGGCATTTCCCAAGGGGTCCATCACCGACATCAGTTCATCGGAGATGCGGTCATCCACCTTCAGCACGTTGGAAGCGGGCACTGAAATATATTCAGCGAAGCCTCCATCGCGGTTCACCCCTATGCCCATCGTATGATCGCAGATATGCTGGCGACCTCGTCGGCAGTTGCGGCAAAATCCACATGAAATATGCCCCTCGACAGTCACCCGTTCGCCAATGTAAACACGGCTGACTTCCGATCCTTTTTCCACTACCGTGCCCATGTATTCATGGCCAATCACCAGGGGAGTTTTGATGGTGTTTCGGGCCCATTCGTCCCATTTATAAATGTGTAGATCGGTACCACAAATAGCAGATTTACTGATCTTTATTAAAACATCGTTGTGTCCAACAGTGGGCATCGGGACATCCATCATCCAGATTCCCTTTTCTGGTTTGAGTTTTACAATTGCCTTCATCGTTTTTATTTGATTTAAACAGCCGCAAGATACGCTCATTGAGCAATTAAATAAAGAAGGAAAATCATGTTTCCCGCAAAATAGGATGAAGGCCAATGGCTTTATTCCCCGTCGGCTTTAGACAGAGAGCAAAGGATAGATTTGCTATTCTGAAAAATCCAGGGAGGAGCATAAGAATTCATTTTATTTTAATGAAGGAAATAACTCTTTCTTCCATGCTCTTTCTCAACTTTACTCTTTTTTTTGCCAGATGGATTTCATGGGGTAAATTTCTAGTTTTTCGATCTCTAGCTCGCCACCGATATTGAAAAGGTAAATGCCGTCAGCATCCTCCTTGGCTGTAAAAGTTGAACTGAGTACCACCTTGCCGTCGTTGGCAAATATTTCAATGGACGAGCGATCCATCAGAATTTCAAGTTTTATCATCCCGTCAACAGGTTTAACAACTGTTGATTGCCCCAGGCAAGACAGGGAATTGGTTTTGACGGTGTAGGTGATATCATTCCCGTTTTTTTCCTTGTCCAGGCGAACCACAAAGCCAAAGCTGTCAACTGTTTTTAGCTTGAAGTTTCCAATGATGTGGAAACAATCGCCTTTCACGCCGTGTAAGAGGTTTTTCTGGATCCCGGGGATGAGGTTTTTATTTTCCCATACTTCTCCTTTCTGATGCAGCAGTTCAATTTCCTTGATCGGTTTGCGGGTCAGTTTAATACCCTCCTGGTATTTGGTGAGCGATAATTCACAGGGGAAGGTCATTTGCCCGTTGAAGGGCATATCGGTGTATTCGCCGCCTTTCATCCAGGCAATCTGGATGGTTCGACCATCAGATTCGGGAATGTTGCTCCAGGTTTGGGTGGCATAATAGTTTTTGCCATAGTCGCTCCATATTTTAGTTGATTCGGCGATAAATTTTTCACCATCAAACTGGCCGATCACATAACTGCCATCGCCATCAAAGAGTACCCATTTTTTGTCATCAGCCCTGCGGTTAACGGGTAATTCAACCAGATCGGGACATTCAAAAAAGCCCACGACATGGTTTTTAAATTCCCAGTCTAGCAGGTTCTTGGAGGTGTAAAATGAAACGCCTTTGAGTTTATCATTGTTATTCGGACGGCGATAAAGCACCATAACATATTGTTTGCTGGGTTCATGCCAGAATACTTTAGGATCGCGGGCATCATCCGTTTCATCGAAAGCGATCAGGGGATTCTTTTCATATTTCAGGAAGGTGCGTCCTTTGTCAGTGCTATAGGCCAATCGTTGACCCATGCCTTTGCTGGTATAAAAGAGAAGGATTGTTTTTTCATCCCCTTTTTGCAGTCCCGTCAGGTTATTCTGGTCCACCAGGCCGCAGCCTGAAAAGGCAGTGCCCAATTCCTTGTCTTTCGAATCATTGTCGGGGGTAAGGGCAATGGGCAGATGCTCCCAATGAACCAGGTCAGTACTCACGGCATGACCCCAGTGCATATATCCCCATTCCTTGCCAAAGGGGTTGTGCTGATAAAAAAGATGGTATTCACCCTTGTAATACACCAGGCCATTGGGATCGTTCATCCAGTTTTTTTCAGGAGTGAAATGAAACTGGGGCCGGTACAACTCATCGAATACTTTTTCTGGTTTGCCTGCAAGGGCTGATAATGAGAATATAATAAAAATGAGGACAAAAAAAGGAATCTTCATAAATTGTTTGTTAATAGGATAGTGAATCACACAAATATAGATTAAAAATTGTAATTGTTTCTGCTACATTTGAATTCAGATTGTGGGGGATTTGCTGTTTTTATTTCTGAAACAGTATCTTTTATAAGGAGGTGGAATTCAATTCAATCCATAGATACCGGTTGTAAAAATATGAATTAAAAGAATAGGAAATATGAGGGGAAGTTTGGTTTTTATCCTGATAATGGGTTTTGCAACAGCCGTGTTTTCTCAGAGCGGATGGAAAAAGGATCGAATTCAGTTGCCTTTGACCGTCTGTTACGCCTCCAATGAATCGCATGTTTCCTATATAGGACCGCCAAAGGAATATTTCGATCGGTTAAAGTCTGCTTCCCTGCGCAGTGCAACCATTGAAGTCACCTATGTCGGGTTTTCAGCAGAAGCACAACAGGCCTTTCAGTTTGCCGTGGACCTGTGGAAGAATATGATCTTCTCACCCGTTCCGATCAGGATCAAGGCCAACTGGGTCAGTCTTAACTCAGGGGTTCTGGGAAGTTGCGGACCTTCGGGGTATTATAAAAATTTTGATGCCACCGAAAAGTGGAATTGTTATTATCCCGTTGCCTTGGTTGAAAAAATGCTGGGAGAAGAGGTCAATACAACAGGACAGTATGAGCTGGAGGCTAATTTCAACAAAGATTTTGCCAATTGGTACCTGGGTACCGACGGAAATACGCCCTCACGTCAATATGATTTTGTGTCGGTTGTACTTCATGAACTAACTCACGGGCTTGGATTTACAGGTTTGTTTTATTCCAGCAATGGACAAGGATCGTATAATTATGGGGACGATCCCTTGGCCAGTATCTTTGATCAGTATGTAATCAACCGGGCAGGTGAAAAGCTGGTGAATAAAAGTATTTTTCCAGATCCTTCCGTCAAGCTCAATTTGGCCCTGACTTCAGGGTGGCTTGAGTTTAATACCAGGCTGGCAGACAATAAATTGCCGCGTCTATTTGCTCCTGCCACCTGGAATAGCGGTTCCAGCATTTACCACCTGGACGATGCCAGTTACCCGGCAGGAGATCCCAATTCGCTGATGACTCCCTTTACCGGTATGGGAGAGGCAATTCACAGCCCGGGGCCAGGGACACTGGCCATCATGTATGAAATGGGATGGAAAAGTATTTCAATCAGGCACCAACCCCTGAAGGACCTTGAATTTGTTTCAGTTCCACTGGTTTTCAATGCCACCATCGAGAGCGATTACCCGCTGGATTCATCGAAATTATATTTGGTTTATTCTTTGAACCGGTTTACTAAGAAAGATTCATTGCTTTTAAAACCCACCAATACTCCAGGCCTCTTTACCGCAAGTATTTCCCAATACAAAAATGCGGAGCTTGATTATTTCTTTACTGCCACCGACATCAACCAGCGAAGGTTTGTATTCCCTTCGAATGCCCCTGCGCGGTACCTTCACTTTAAAATAGGAGTGGACAATGAACTTCCCGTTGTGGTGCACGAGCCCATCAAATATATGCTTTCTTCCAATACTTCAACCACGATTGAAGCCACGGTGACCGATAATCTGGGCATCAAATCTGTGTATATTGAGTATTTTGTAAATGGAGGAACGATCAAGCAAATTCCGATGTCGAAAACGGTCAATGATGTCTATTCAGGGAATTTTGTATTTCCAGCCGGGACCGTGAAGGGGGGCGATAAGATCAGTTACCGCATTGTGGCAGTGGATGCTTCCTCCCAGAGCAATGTGGGCAGAAGCCCGGTTTCGGGGTATCATATTTTCACCATTGAAAAGATACAAATACCGGCAGAGACTTATGCCAATAATTTCAATACTACAACCAATGATTTCATAGGTACCGACTTCAATGTATCGAGACCATCGGGTTTTGATACACCTGCTTTGAATTCAGCTCATCCATACCCGAGTCCAGATGCCGACAACATAGACTATAACTTTACAACGATCTTAAGAAATCCAATAATCCTGAAGGATGGGGGAAAAATGAGTTATGACGAGATCGTACTGGTTGAACCTGGAGATGCAGGAACTAAATTTGGTGATGAGAATTTCTTTGACTACGTCATTGTGGAAGGTTCCAAAGATGGTGGCATCACCTGGAAACCATTGATCGACGGTTATGACAGCAATCTTCAGCCATCATGGTACCAATTGTTTACAAGCACTATCACATCCAATAACAGTACAGGCGTTCCCACCAAGGATTTGTATGTAAAGCATGAGTTTGACTTGCTGGCCAACGGTAATTTTAATGCTGGTGAGACCATTCTGATCAGGTTCCGCCTGTTTTCTGATCCTTACTCTCACGGCTGGGGCTGGATCATCGACAATCTAAGCATTCAGGACATTGGGACAGATGCCAATTCAATTGCTGTTTCATCGGGAGAGGTGAGCTTCTATCCAAACCCTGCTTCCAGCAGGCTGAATATTCAGGTTCAAACCAAAAACATCCTTGGAAAGATTGTGGTGAAGGCTTATAATTCATCGGGGGCAATGGTTTACAATCAACAAATGACCATCGGATCAAATACTTACAAGGCCGATATTGATGTGAGCAGCTTTATTCCCGGCTTGTATTTATTTGCAGTTGAAACGGAAAAGGGAAATGTTATTGGCCGTAAGATAGTGATTCAGTAGGGAAAAATCAGAAGATATAAATTCCACGAAGTTGATATGAGATTCTCAAAGGATGTCTATATTAATTATTTGTTAATAGGTAATATTCAGTAAATTAATACATTAATGTCTGAATTGATTAAATTGAAAGTTATTTTGTCAAAGCGGAATATAGATTTTAAATAAATAACCTATATTTGCTGTCAAATTGTAAGCAAAATGAAACGAATCAGTAACAACAGCCTTTTTTATTGGTTTTATTACTTCTGTTCTCATATCGGGATCGGCAGGTAATCTATTGTTGTTGCAAAAGATATTCTACGAAAGGGTCCCGTGTTACACGAGGCCCTTTTTTTATTTGTTCAGCACATGAAAAACAAAGAAATATGAAACTTGCAGTAATTGGTTTGGGACTTATTGGGGGATCGATGGCCATTGACCTTCGCAAGGCTGGGTTTGCAACCGAGATTATGGGGGTTGATATCAATCCAGACAATGCGCTGGAGGCCTACCGGCTTGGTATCATTGATCAGATTGAAACCCTTGAAACTGCAGTTTCGAAAGCCGACATGGTGATCATCGCCATCCCGGTAGACAAGGTGCTGGATTCGCTCACCCAGGTGCTTGACCTTGTTTCCGACCAAACGACGGTCATAGATGTGGGTTCTACTAAAAAAGTGATCGGCAGCGCTGTTGACAATCATCCCAAGCGCAGGAATTATATTTCAGCCCATCCAATGTCGGGTACCGAAAACTCGGGCCCTTCGGCTGCCCTTGAAGGTCTTTTCGAAGGGAAGATCAACATCATTTGCGACCAGGAAAAGTGCGGGCCTCAACACCTTGCATTTGCTGAAAAGATGTTCCAGGTGTTGGGAATGGACATCGCCTACATGACCGCCGACGACCAGGATCACAGTACCGCCTTTATTTCGCACCTTCCACATGCGGCCGCTTTTGCCCTGGCCAACGCTGTGCTCGATAAGGAAGACCGCGAAATCATCTTCGACCTTGCAAGCGGGGGTTTCAACTCAACCGTGCGGCTTGCCAAGAGTTCACCCGAGATGTGGGGACCTATCTTTCAACAAAACAGGGAATATGTTGTTGAATCGCTCGAAGTATATATCAAACATCTGAAGGCCTTCAAGAAAAGCATCGAGAGTGATCCCCAGCAGATGATGGCCCTGATGAAAAATGCCAACCGTATTCGTGGTATCCTTGACGGTGAGAATGATTCGCTGGTCAAGAATGAAAAGACAATTGTTAAACTTTATACAAAATAATCATGGGATTAGAATTAGAAATTAACCCGATTAAGCATTGGTTGCCGCAAATCAACAACCCGCTGATCATTGCAGGTCCTTGCAGCCTTGAGACCGAACAGCAGGCCATGGATACTGCCAAGTTACTGGCCAAGGACCACCGGGTATTCGTATACCGCGGTGGGGTATGGAAACCACGCACCCGTCCCGGCAGTTTCGAGGGAGTTGGAAGCATTGGTTTGAAATGGCTTCAGATGGTGCGCGAAGAAACCGGTATGCCCGTTGGAACTGAAGTTGCCAATGCTCAGCATACCGAGGAGGCTTTGAAGGCAGGACTTGATGTACTCTGGATTGGGGCACGCTCAACGGCCAGCCCCTTCGTGGTTCAGGAGATTGCCGATGTGCTGAAGGGAACAGATGCGGTGGTGATGGTGAAGAATCCCGTTAATCCAGATGTTCAGCTTTGGCTCGGGGCCTTCGAACGGCTCAGCCAGGCAGGGATCAAGAATATGGTGGCCATACACCGCGGTTTTACGCCCTTTCGCGAATCGGACTACCGCAATTACCCCAACTGGAAAACAGTGATTGAATTGCGACGTTTGATGCCCAATTTGCCCATCATCTGCGATCCAAGCCACATTGGAGGCAAGCGCGAGTACCTGTTCGATATTTCGCAGAAAGCCTTTGACATGGGAATGGACGGTCTGATGATTGAATCACACATCGATCCATCGTGTGCCCTGAGCGACAAGGAGCAGCAGCTTACCCCTGAGGCATTGGGCCAATTGCTGGGCAAACTGGTGATCCGCAATGTGACCACCGACAACAAGCTGTTTGAGAATCAGCTGGAATTGTTGCGTAACCGCATTGATGCCCTTGACTCTGAATTGCTCGAAACACTTTCATCGAGAATGGAAATTGTGAAACAAATCGGGAAGTATAAAAGGGAGAACAACGTGACTGCCCTCCAGATTGGCCGTTTTGCCGAACTGATGGAGAAGCGCGTTAAACTAGGCGTAAGCCTAAACCTTGATCCGCATTTCGTTCAGCAGGTCTTCCAGCACATCCACGAAGATTCAGTGAGGATGCAGACCGATATTTTGGATGAATAGGGTGAGGAAGTCTTGTATAGAAAAGCCGGTTGGGATTATTTCCTTACCGGCTTTTTATTTGGGGGATGGTTGTGGGTAGTGAAAATTATTGAAATAATTATTCAGGATTGATTTTAAACACAAAATTATGTATTTTAGCAGGTACAAATAATGGGAACGATCACTACAAGCGATTTCACTCATTAATTGGAAGTACTAAGTTTTGAATCCTTTAAAATCTGATCCTATGGATAGAAGTAATTTCTTAAAGAAGGCTTGTGGACTTGGAATTTGTTCATGTGTTGGAGCAGGATTATTTTCATGCGGCAATGTGCAAGCGGAGGATGAAAATAAATCGGCCTGGAAGGAAGGATTTGTAAAATATAGATTTGCAAAACTGATCGGTATACTAGATGAGACTTTGGATGAAAAGACCAAGAACCAAATCCTGGAAAGTTTAGGTAAGGAATGTGCAAAACGAAGTCAGAGCGAGCAATATATAAACAACATCGATGGCTTTTTTAATGATTTACGCAGCCGTTGGGGGGAAAATGCATCCTATGATAAAGAAAAAGGATTAATCAGAATTGAAACCCCGGAAAGAGAATGTTTTTGTCCCATGTTTGACAGCAAGGCGATTTCAACATCCATTTGTCAATGCTCTGTCGGTTGGCAGGCTCAAACTTATCAGACCATATTGGGTAAAGAAGTAGAGGCAAGATGTGTTGAATCGGTCATACGTGGAAGTAAGCGATGTGTTTTTGAAGTCAGAATATTAAACTGAAAAACTGGCGTGTAATTCATCGCATTTATTCGTTAGTCAAAAATAGCATCGTAAAAGATTTATTACCTTTGGGTGATAAATCGTTTAGTCATGAAAAAAGATACAGCTGTTAAATTATTTAACGAAAAACATATCCGTACAGAGTGGGATGATGAGCAGGAGAAGTGGTACTTTTCCATTGTAGATGTGGTTACTGTACTTACGGAGAGTGCAAATCCACAGGTCTATTGGCGGGTTTTGAAAAATAGACTGTTGGCAGAGGGGAATGAAACCGTTACAAATTGTAACGCTTTGAAAATGCAGGCTGCAGACGGTAAAATGCGATTGACTGATGTGGCCGATACTGAACAGCTATTTCGTCTGATTCAAAGCATTCCATCACCCAAAGCAGAGCCCTTTAAATTGTGGCTGGCACGCGTTGGACGAGAACGGATTGATGAAATTGAAGATCCCGAGATAGGCATAGACCGTTTAATGGAAACATACTTTCGCAAGGGTTATACCAAGGAATGGATTAACCAACGACTGAAAAGTATTGAAATCCGAAAAGAACTGACCGATGAATGGGAAACCAGGGGCGTTCAGAAAGGACAGGAATTTGCCGTTCTAACCGATGAGTTGACAAAGGCATGGAGTGGCTTCACCACCAAACAATACAAAGCCTTTAAAGATTTGAAAAAGGAAAATCTTCGGGACCACATGACCAATCTTGAATTGGTATTGAATATGTTGGCAGAAGCATCGACTACCGAAATTTCAAAGGACAAGAAACCCAAGACTTTCAATGAGAACAAACGAGTAGCCCAAAAAGGCGGAAATGTTGCAAAGGCTGCCCGTTTACAATTGGAGAACACAACAGGTAAAAAGGTGGTAACCAGGCTAAATGCCAGGCACCTGGATAATCCAGAACTGGAAAATAAGGCTGATGGGGCCGATGACAGACGGGATGACTTCGAAGCTCCCCTGTCAGTATAAAAGCCAATTGGGATTAATCTCCTGAACGGCTTTTTTATAGCTCTTTGTTTACGATGCTTGTAAGATGAATATCGTAGATAAAAAAATCAGTCAACAAGTTTGATTTATAAACATAACTGCCTACCTTTAACACTATAAAATCAAACAATTGATCAAAACAGCGGAGTTTAGAATGATTAAAGCACTGTCAGTTTACTGTTATTAATCAAATTGCAAAAAAGGGCTTGTAAATTGCATGCGATTGTAACGATTGAGAACTTGAAGAATGTGGCCTTGTCTGATTTAAAACACGAAATAGAATTCAAAATGATTCATTGATAACAGATTAATAAAATTTATATGAAAATATTTTACCCTTTTATTTTTCTTCTGACCTTTATGCAACCTGTTATTGCCCAGCAGGTAAAGAAGACCCAGTTACTCTATGGGGTGTCTTATTACGATGAATACATGCCTTATGAGCGACTGGAAAAGGATGTAAAAATGATGAAGGAAGCGGGTATCAATGTGGTTCGTATTGGAGAATCTACCTGGAGCACTGTGGAACCGCAGGATGGCGTATTTGACTTTACACATATTGACCGAGCCCTAAATGCCATGTATAAAAACGGAATAAAGGTGATTCTTGGAACCCCTACCTATGCAGTTCCAACATGGCTGGTACGCAAATATCCCGATATATTAGCCATCACCCCTCAAGGACAAAACCAGTATGGACCTCGTCAGAACATGGACATTTCAAATAAGATGTTCCGGTTTCATGCCGAACGGGTGATCAGAAAGATCATGGAGCATGTAAAAGATCATCCTGCCATCATCGGCTATCAGGTTGACAATGAAACAAAATCATATAACACAGCTGGGCCCGAAGTACAAAAGCTGTTTGTCAAATATATGAAGGCTAAGTTTGTGTCGCTTGATAGTATCAATAAGGTCTTCGGGCTTGATTACTGGAGCAACCGGATCAATAGTTGGGAAGATTTTCCATCCATGACAGGATCGATCAATGCAAGCCAGATTGCCGAATTCAGCAAGTTCCAACGTAAACTGGTTACCGATTATCTTGGCTGGCAGGCTGCGATCGTCAACGAATACAAACATCCCGGACAGTTTGTAACCCAGAACTTTGATTTTCAATGGCATGGGTTCTCTTATGGGATACAGCCGGATGTTGATCATTTTGCTGCTGCCAAAGCATTGGATATTGCAGGGGTGGATATCTACCACCCTTCACAGGATGCACTGACGGGTACAGAGATTTCTTTTGGCGGGGATGTAGCCCGTTCAATGAAAGCTGGTAAAAACTATCTGGTGATGGAAACAGAAGCTCAGGGTTTTGCTGAATGGGTGCCTTATCCCGGACAGTTGCGCTTGCAGGCCTTTAGTCATTTGGCTTCGGGCGCCAATATGGTGAGCTATTGGCCCTGGCATTCCATCCATAATTCAGCTGAAACTTATTGGAAGGGTCTTTTAAGCCATGATTTTGAACCTAACCCCACTTATGAAGAAGCAAAGTCCATTGGTAAAGATTTTCAGAAACTTAGTCCCCAACTGATTAACCTCAAAAAAACGAACAAAGTAGCTATTCTCTTCAGTAATGAAGCGCTGTCTGCATTCAACCTGTTTAAGTTTGGAGGAGGTAGCAATCTGAACTACAATGATGTTCTTCGTAGCATGTATGATGCATTGTACCGAATGAATGTAGGGGTTGATTTTGTTGATCCTTCCAGCACCAATATTAAGAACTACAGGCTCTTGATCGTGCCTGCCTTGTATGCAGCCCCGGACAGTTTACTGGAACGGCTAAACCGCTTTGTAAAAAATGGGGGCCATATCGTCTATACCTTCAAAAGCGGTTTTTCTGATCAAAATGTAAAGGTGAGAACCTGCCATCAGCCTGGAATGATCAGCGAAGCTTGTGGTATCTATTACAGTCAGTTTACCATTCCACAAAATGTATCGTTAAAAGGAGATCCATTTCAAGTAGGAAACGAAAACAACAAAGTGAATACATGGATGGAATTAATTACTCCCACCACCGCCAAAGTACTCGCTTACTATGATCATCCGGCATGGGGGAAGTATGCAGCAATTACTCAAAACAGTTATGGCCAAGGTACTGCCACTTATATAGGCTGTATGACAAGCAGTTCTGTAATCGAAAAGCTATTAGCCAATGAAGTGGATCATGCCGGTTTATGGGGACAAGCTCAAAAACTATATTTCCCCATTATCACCAAAGAGGGTATGAATGAGCAAGGTAAAACGGTGCGTTACCTTTTCAATTACTCTTCTCAACAAAGGACCGTGAATTATCCATTTGGAAGTGGTCGTGAATTATTGCTTGACAAAGCAGTAAATACAAACAGTGAGTTAGAGATAGAACCTTGGGGCTTGAGAATTATTGAAGAGCAATAAATGTAGATAAATAGATGAAGAAACAAAAGGGATAATTGACCAGGTGATGATCCCTGAATTTAAAAAAGGCGACTATTTTATGGGGATCAAGAACGGATTAACTGAGATCATCAAAGAGATTGAATAAAATGAAAAGAGTCCTATTATTGCTAGCCGATGGATTTGAAACATTTGAAGCAAGCGCCTTCATTGATGTCATTGGATGGAACCTTGTCGATGGAGATGGTACAACTGAATTGTTTTCCTGCGGATTACAAAAGGAAGTGAATAGTTCATTCAATCAAAGGTTTATCGTTAATTATCTGATTAGTGAAATCGATGTTGATTCATTTGATGCTTTAGCTATTCCCGGTGGATTTGAAGAATACGATTTTTATAAGGATGCTTATGATGAGCGATTCCTTGATCTGATCCGGCGATTTAAGGCCAAAGACAAGATGATCGCTTCAATTTGTGTAGCCGCCTTACCGCTGGGCAAAAGTGGAATATTAAAGGATAAAAAAGGCACAACCTATATTAAAAATGCAATCAGGCAGGAAACATTGAAGGCATTTGGCGTTCATGTGCTGAATAAACCCATTGTCATTGATGATAATATTATCACCTCATGGAATCCTTCAACGGCCGTTGATGTTGCCTTATTAATGTTGGAGAGACTGACGTCTAAAACCAATGCAGATTATATCCGGCAAATTATGGGTTTTGATGCTAAGGATAAATAACCGGCCAAAATATATAGTACTTCCAGGGTCAAAGAGATCCAGCATTACATTGTTAATGATCACCATACTCAATTTTTCTTAACGCGTCCAAGTTTGTTTGTTCCGTTAATAGTTACCCCCCAACACATCGAAACATGCTGTGCAGAATTCCTCTGTAACAGAATTCCTTTGTCCCAAAATTAGATTCTTAAGCTGTATCGCTGCATCTTCCCTTGTCCTTACTGGTAGCTTTGGGTGTATATCAGTATATATTCATTCAATATTAGCTCAATACGAAGTCAATACCAATTCAATACCAAGTCAAGTGTTAATAGGGTGTTAATAGGGTGATAACAGGTACATAATAGGTTCATGAACCTGTTATGTACCCATTATGTACCCATTATGTACCCATTATGTACCCATTAACTCTGGACTTGGTATTGAGTTGATATGGACTTAGTATTGACTTAGTATAGGGAAAGTTTATTCAAATAAATGAATATTTGATCGGCTGATGAATACTTTGCAATCAATTTAAAAGTTGATAACATTGCAGGAGCAAAACGAAAGGTGGGTTGCTGTCCAAAACAGACGCAACCATTTGCAGATTTCGTCCTCTTTATATAAACCGTCCGACATGAAGGTATTCTTATTTGTAATCCTGGCTTGTGTAGCCATATCCTGTGCAGATGTAGCAGATCGCTACGTTAAAAGATTTGATATGGTTGAAATAACTAAAACATTGATCCCCGATACGACCATCAATCAGGATTATATGGAGATTAGGGCAAAAGCCCAGGCTGACAATGGTTGCTGGAGGAATTTATATTTCGAGTTGAAAAAAACAAAGGATTTCGAATACACTTTAAAGGCCTACGGGACCTATGAAAGTTTTGGGGTATGTTCTGAAAAGCTGGTAATTCAAGATACAACGATCAACTTTCAGCCCAAAGTAAAGGGCACCTATCTTTTTTACATTTCCAGGATACCCAATGAACCTGCAGATATTGACACCCTGATCGTTGAATAGAATGCCCTCGGGTAAGGGTTCTCAGTTGGGATATTTGACTTATATTTTTGCCAACAACTTCTTAAAGGCCGAAATCATGGCTTTTTCGATGGGAGCGTATTCAGACAGGTCTTTGCCTATATAAACAAACATAACGGCTATTTGGAGGTCTTTGGCCCCTAATTCGAGGTAAAGGGAAGGTTTGTTCAGCCGATAGGCTTCCCGCATGCGCCTTTTGAGGATATTTCGCTTCACGGCGCGTTTAAAATTACGTTTCGATACCGTAAATGCGGCCAGGACTGGAAAGGGTTGGGGGAGTTCAGTTTTCAAAAATACCACCTTCAGGGGATAGGCCAAGAAGGAATCGCCGGAGGTAAATAATTCTTCGATAGTTTTCTGGCTGCAAAGCCTTTCCTGCTTGTGTAATGTGAATCCTTCCATCAAACGAAAATACTATAAAAAAAGGGGAAATCAATTTTCCCCTTTTTGCTGTATGGTTTTTTCAGTTATTTGCTTTATTCTGCCGACTTACTTATTATTCTTCTTAATGTACTGCTCCAAAGCCATGGTCATTGAAGGGGCCTCGGCAGTGGGAGCTTCGATATCAAGTCTTAGGCCTGCATCAATCACCGCCTTGGCGGTTGCTGGTCCAAAGCAGGCAATTTTCGTGCTATTTTGTTCAAACTGTGGAAAATTCTGTAGCAGAGATTGAATTCCAGCAGGGGTGAAAAATACCAGGATGTCATAGTTAACATCTTTCAGGTCAGATAGATCACTGCTGACGGTTTTGTAGATAATGGCCGGTGTATATTTATACCCTGCCTTATCGAGCAACTGAAGAATCTCAGGTTGATTGACCTGTGAGACTGGCAGAAGGAATTTTTCATCCTTGTGTTTTTTCATCACATCAATCAAATCGGAGAATTTCCCAGCCCCATAAAAGATTTTTCGCTTGCGGTAGACAATGTATTTCTGCAAATAAAAGGCCGTGGCTTCCGACACGCAAAAGTACTTCATCGAATCAGGAATGGTCAATCGCATTTCTGCACTCATTCGAAAGAAGTGATCAATGGCACTGCGGCTGGTGAAAATCACGCCCGTATGATCCAGAATTTGTATCCTTGTTTGCCTGAACTCCTTGGCCGAAACGCCTTCAACCTGGATGAAAGGACGGAAATCAACCTGAATATTATTCTTCTCTGCAAGATCAAAATAAGGTGATTTGGCCGTGTCAGGATTTGGCTGTGTGATTAAAATTTTCTTGATTTTCAAGGTAAATGCTTTTAAATTTAATTCTTTACTATCCTATATCAACAAAATATTGTAGACTAGGAGTAATGGTAAAAATTCAAGGGTACAAAGGTATAAAATCAAATATGAAATTGAAAAATGTTTTCTTAAGAAAATTTTAACCCCTCTTGCCAAAGAAAGTAAATAGAAAATGAGGATGATTCCAAGTCCTGAAAACAGCAGCAGTTCAGGCTGGTAAAGGGGAACAAAGGCAATGATGGCCGTAACGGGAAGCAAAAACAAACCCAGCACCCGGTTGAAAACAGTGATGCTAAAAAGATATTCCTTTACCTCCCTCCTGCTTTCTGTCATGATTCCTACGAGGAAATAGAGCACTTTTTTGACAATAAAATAGCCAATTACAATTCCAAGGCAGATAAGGTATACATAAAATGAATTGCGAATGCCAAAATTGACTTTATAATTGCTAAGAAATTGATATCCAAACAATGACATAATCAGATTAAAAACTACATCTAGCCTGAAGGAGGCGTGGAAGAAGTTAAAATACTTTTCCCGAAACACTCTGGTAAAGGTGGAATAGTTGATCGTTGCCTGGGCCAGCTGACTGAGATACTTATTGAAAATAAGCCGCACAGTGGCGAATAGGAAAAAGGCCAGTACCAACACGCCCACCAGCCAATCGGGATTGTTGCGCGTTAGTTTTTTTCCTGGAAAGACAACTTCCACGTTTTTCAATACCGTATGGAGCGAATCGTAGGGGAGGGGCTGGAGTAAATGTTTCTGGTAATCGTAAAAGTTGTCATAAGGCTTTCTGAACTGAGAATACTCGGGCCTGTAGCTGAAATAAATCACACTGTCGGGTGCCACATAGTTGGCATTCAGCGAGTCCAGAAGGGTTGAATCAAGCGGGTTGACTGCTTTTGCTGCAACTTGAGACTGAAAGATATTGGTCTCTATATTAGTCTGATTCAAATGCAGGTTTGAGTTGACAGAGTCTGATTTGAATTGATTCGATTGCATACTGACGGGCAATTGTATAAGTTTGTGGTCGCAAAAGTAGTGATTAATAAATTTTATCCACTTAATTCTTCGTTCTATTCATTAAATTTTGTATTCATGACTCAAAAAATAGAGATTATATACCAGGCGCCTCTACAAGGATTCACCGACTTCACCTACAGGAATGTATTCCATGAAGTGTACGGCGGTGTTACTAAATATTTCATTCCCTACCTGTCTTATGGGAAAGGAAAAGAAATTAAAAAATCGCAGTTAAAGGAGATTATGCCATTGAATAACAAAGCCTTACCGGCTATTCCGCAGGTATTGTTTTCAGATTCAACCGAATTGTTTGAATTGGTATCCATACTGATTGACAATGGATATTCAGAGATCAACCTGAATCTGGGTTGTCCCTACCCGATGGCCACCAACCGTGGACGTGGAGCTGCATGGCTTGAAAAACCTGCCGCTTTAAAGGAGACGCTTGGCGAATTGTTTGGAAAAGGTTGGCAGGCGAAGTTTTCAGTAAAAATGAGGGCTGGGATGACCGACTCTCAGGATGCCCTGGAGGTTTTTGAGGTTTTAAATCAATTTCCCCTGGAAGAAATCATTTATCATCCCCGAACAGCCAAACAAATGTACACTGGGAAAGCAGATCCATCCCTTTTTGCGCAGGCGCTTCCTTTGGTAAAACATTCCTTGGTTTACAATGGGGATCTATTTTCAGTATCTGATCTTCAGGAATTAAAAGCTCTTTTGCCCGATCAGCATAGCTGGATGACAGGCCGTGGTTTACTGATGGATCCTTCATTGGCTTTGCAACTGAATGGTCAAGAGATGGATGAGAAGATGCGAAAACAAAAGAAGAAGGAATTTCACGATCTACTGTTTGAGCAATATGCCGAACGATTGCAGGGCGGTGGACATTTGCTGGCAAGAATGAACCAGTTCTGGACTTATTTCTGCGAATCGTTTGAAAACCCGCACAAGGCAATGAAACTGGTAAAAAAATCAAGTAATGTACTGAAATACAATGCCGCAGTAGTGGAGATATTCAGGGACTTGTAGATAATTTCAAGTACCATATTCCAAGTTCTATGCTGTGAAATATTACGGGTTTCTGAACACTGAAGGCTGCTGACTATTCTCAGGAACAATTGTCCTGTTCGTACATTTGCAACAAGTACATTAGCTTTTCCAACTCATTTGCCTCTGGAGAATCTTCAGAAGCATCACAGATTTCCATAAACCTTTTTAACGCCTTCCGGTAATCATCCTCTGTAAAAAGTGTTTCCATCATTCTGTTCATCATTGATTACTGAATATAAACTGCAGATAAAAATGATTACTGAATGGATGTTCCCTTTTTATAGTCAATCATCAATATCCAGGATTTCGGTTAACCTGAAACCTGGAACTTGAAACCTGGAACTATTAGTGAGCATCCAGCCAGTTATCACCTGCGTTTATTTCAACAGTCAGCGGTACACCAATGTTTACGGCATTTTCCATTTCATGCTTTACAAGTGCTGTCATTCGTTCCAATTCGGGAAGCCAGACATCAAAATTCAACTCATCATGCACCTGAAGAATCATTTTTGATTGTAATTTTTGTGTCTTCAACGCTCTCCAGATGTTGACCATGGCAATCTTGATTACATCGGCGGCAGAACCCTGGATGGGGGCATTGATGGCATTTCTTTCGGCCATCCCACGCACCATCGAATTGGCTGAATTGATATCACTCAGGTAGCGTTTGCGGCCCATGATGGTTTCAACAAACCCAACATTGCGGGCTTTCTCAATACTTTGATCCATGTAGGCCTTGATGTCGCTAAAGTTCTCAAAATATCCATCAATGAGTTCTTTGGCTTCCGATCGGGAAATATTCAGCCTTGTGGATAAACCAAAGGATGAAATGCCGTAGATGATTCCAAAGTTGGCTGTTTTGGCCTTCCTGCGCATGTCGGAAGTAACTTCTGAGAGTGGTATTTTATATATTTTTGAAGCCGTGATGGAGTGAATATCCTGGTTGTTGCGAAAGGCTTCGATCATCTGCTTGTCCTGGCTCAGGGCAGCCATGATGCGAAGCTCAATTTGCGAGTAGTCGGCCGACAGGAAGGTGTGCTCCGAATCGGAGGGAATAAAAGCTTTACGCAGTTCGCGTCCATTCTCATCCCTGATAGGGATATTCTGCAAATTCGGATTGGTCGAACTCAGCCTTCCCGTGGCTGCAATTGCTTGGTTGTAAGAAGTATGCAGCTTTCCAGTATTTGGATTAATCAACAAAGGAAGGGCTTCCACATAGGTAGAGAGCAGTTTCTTCAATCCCCTGAATTCAAGTATCTTGCCAATGATCGGATGCTTGTGCTGAAGTTTCTCAAGCGTTTCCTCAGCCGTTGAATATTGCTTGGTTTTGGTCATCTTGGCATTGGGATCAATGTTCAGTTTTTCGAACAAGATCACCCCAAGTTGTTTGGGTGAGGAAATATTAAACTCTTCACCGGCCAAATCAATGATTTCCTTTTCGATGGTAGTAAGTTGGGTATTCAATACTCCAGCATACAGCTTCAATTCACTGGTATTTAGCTTCACCCCTGCACGTTCCATATCGGCCAAAACGTAAATAAGTGGCATTTCAATCTCATCAAACAGCTTACGGGTTCCGCTTTCATTCAGGTCTTTTTCAATGGCCAACTTCAGTTGAAGGGTGAGATCAGCATCTTCGCAGGAGTAATCTCGCAACTTGTCAAGAGGTGCCTGACGCATATTTTGTTGCAGGGCTCCCTTTTTGCCAATGAGCGTTTCGGTGGTGATCTTTTCATAACCCAAATACAATTCGCACAAATAGTCAAGATTGTGCCGCATCTCAGGCTGAATGAGGTAATGGGCCATCATGGTGTCGAAAAGAGGACCTTTCAATTCCACGCCATAATTGAGCAACATGGAAAGATCGTATTTGATATTTTGGCCAATCTTGGTAATTTTCTCATCCCCAAATACAAGCTGGAATTCCTGTACAATTTTGGTCGCTTCTTGTCGGTCGGCTGGCAAGGTGACGCAAAAGGCTTCGTGGCTGCGGAAAGCAAACGACATACAAACCAGTTCAGCTGTTTGGGTGTCAAGGCCAGTGGTTTCGGTATCAAAACAAAATTCCTTTTGAACCGATAACTCGGCACGCAGACTGGCCCGCTGTTGAGCCGTTTCAATCAGGTAATACTGGTGCTGAACAGTAGCGAAAGTATCCAGATTTTTTATAAAAGGAGCCGGAACTGGGATCTCGGCTGCAGTGATTTCAGGTGAAGATATCGGACCTCCAAACAAAGTGCCCTGTTTAAACATCGCATCGGAGGGTGGCTGAAGGACGGTTTCCTGTTTGCGGATCAATTGCCTGAACTCCAGATCTGCAAATATCTCATTTAGTTTTTTCCAATTCGGCTCTTCCATGATCAGCTTGGTCTCGTCAAAGTCGACAGGAACATCCAGAATAATCTTGGCCAATACCCTGGACAAGCGCACCTGTTGCTCAAATTCCACAAGGTTTTCCTTCATCTTACCCTTCAGGTCATTGATATTTTCATACAATCCCTCTACGGATTTGTAGGTTGAAATCAGTTTCATGGCCGTTTTGGGACCAATCCCAGGGCAGCCGGGAATGTTGTCGGAGGCATCACCCATCAGGCCAAGTATATCGATTACCTGCCAGGGTTCGTCTACCTCAAAGTTTTTACATACCTCAGGAATGCCCCAGACTTCAGGTTGTTCACCACCCTTGGAGGGTTTGTACATAAAGATATTTTCGGAAACCAGCTGTGCGTAATCCTTGTCGGGGGTCATCATGTAAGTGGTATAGCCCATTGTTTCAGCCTTTTTGGCCAGGGTACCTATCACATCATCCGCCTCAAACCCTGCTTTTTCAAGAATCGGAATATGGTAGGCTTCAATGATATTGCGGATATAGGGGATTGACTTGATCAGGTCTTCGGGCATCGCTTCCCGTGTGGCTTTGTAGGCTTCAAACATTTCATGCCTGAAAGTGGGAACATTCAGATCGAATACAACGGCGATATGAGTGGGTTTCTGATCCTTCAGCAATTGCTCCAGTACGTTCACGAATCCAAGCATGGCCGAGGTATTTAGCCCTTTTGAATTAAACCGCGGATTTTTAATAAAGGCGAAATAGGATCTGTAAATCAGTGCATAAGCGTCTAAAAGAAAAAGACGTTTGTCAGCAGAGTTGTGTTCTATCATCGGAAAATTGTATTTTTTCTTTAAAAATAATGATTTTAAATCCTTCTGCAATTATTATTCTGCAATCGTTAATTTTTTATTTGATTAACGATTAACAATTTTGTATTTAATTGTCACTTGCAAACCATTCTGCAAATGAGCTGCTGGTTTCAAACAATCGGACGCTGAAAAGTTCAATGTGTTCAGGTAAAAGGGGTTTCACCTTTTCAGCAATATAGACTACCAGGTTTTCGGAGGTGGGCTGAAATGGTACTACCTGGTGGCGTTCATACATCTGGCCCAGGGCATCCAATTTGTCTGTAGGGGCATTCTCATTGATCATCAGCGAATGATCCATCTTGCTGACAATCTTTTCCTGAATCACCTTTTTGAGTATGCTGAAATCGATCACCATGCCGTCTTTGGCGTTCCCCGGCTCATTAACCGGCTCACCTGTCACGGTGATCTGTAGCTTATACGAATGGCCGTGAATGCTGCGGCAAAGCCCGTCGTAGTTGAGCAGGGCATGCGACATTTCAAAGCCGAATTGTTTGGTAACTCTTATTTTTGCCATGTGGTATTTTTCTAAAGGTCGAAATTAGAAAAGAAGTTCCAATAATTGGCAAAACCGGGAGAGTTTAAAGTTTCATGTTCAAAGTTTAAAGTTGCGTGCCGATCTGGATGGAACCTCAAAGTATAAAATTAAAAGATGGGTAGCCTTCGATCGGCACGCAACCTGAAACTTTGAACCTGAAACTTTAAACTCTTTATTCGCAGGTACAGCGCTGCAAACAATCAATAATCTGGCTTAAAATATCATGTTTCAGGTAGTAGGAGGTATTTTTACCTTCCCGGCGTGAACAGAGAACGCCTTTGTCCTTTAAAATTCCCAAATGATGTGAAGTGGTCGACTGTTCAATGCCAAGCAGCTCATGGATTTCAGTGACAGTTAATTTTTTACCACCTTCAAGATGTTTTAAAATGGCAATACGCACTGGGTGGGCTATTGCTTTTAGCATATTGGCTGCCATTTCCAGACGGTTGGTATCTAACTCTTGTATATTTATCATAGCTGAATGTTTAACAGATGCAAATATATAAATATTTGTCATTCAGTAAAAGAAAACACCATTTATCGATTTGTAAGGAAAGATTCCAAATTAATGAAGTTGACTTAATTTCATTGGATGGTCTGAAATTTGAGCAATTGATTTTCCTTAGCAAGAAAAGTAATTTTATTTTCTATTTTTGAAACTCATAAAATTGCCTGAATGACCTCTTTGGAAATTATTAAATCGCCCATACAAGCAGAACTGAATAGTTTTGAAAAGTACTTCAAAGAAGCCATTAAAAGTGACATCCCTTTTCTTCAGATCATCATTCGTTATATCCTGAAAAAGAAGGGTAAACAGATGCGTCCCATGTTTGTTTTCCTCTCTGCAAAGATGTGCGGAGAATTTAATGATTCAACTAACCTGGCCGCCTCTTCCATCGAACTTTTACATACGGCTACCTTGTTACACGACGATGTGGTGGATGAATCGTATGAGCGTCGGGGAAGTTTTTCCATCAATGCCCTTTGGAAAAATAAGATTGCCGTATTGGTGGGTGATTTTATCCTTGCCAAGGGAATGCTCAATACCCTGGATAACAAGGAATACCGGTTTTTACATTTGATCTCCAGGGCCGTCAAAGACATGAGCGAAGGCGAGATCCTCCAGATGCGCAAAAGCCGTAAGCTGGACATCGACAATGAAGCTTATTTCACCATCATCCGTAAAAAGACCGCTTCACTCATTGCCACCAGCATGGCCATTGGAGCTGCTTCTGTAACAAAAGATGACGAGATTGTGGAGAAAATGTTCAGGATTGGGTTGGATGTTGGAATTGCTTTCCAGATCAAGGATGATATATTTGATTACCAAAGTAAAGGCATACTTGGCAAGCCCACTGGAAATGATATCAAGGAGAAGAAAATAACCTTGCCCTTGCTCTATGTGCTGAATAATTGCGCTTCGGGAGAACGCAGCCGTATTCTGCACCTGATCAAACGAAAGAATAAGAACCAGGCCAAGGTAAAGGAATTGGTTGATTTGGTCGTAAGCCGTGGCGGTTTGGAATATGCCGCTGAACAGATGAACGAGTTTTGTGAAAAGGCCATTGCCGGGATCATGGAATTCCCCGAAAGTGATGCCAGGACCGCCTTGATTGAATTGGTCAACTACTCCACCACCCGCAAGAAATAACGATTCATACTATCACCATCGGCTTATAGAATTTTCTTAAATACCTTCTGTGAGAAGTAATTGGGCAGAGTTTCGTCTGTATTAATCACAATTCCTCCAAGGATATAAACAGGGAACTTGTTGAACGAGCCCAATTGATGGGTGATCATTTTTAAAATTTCCTTTTCAATTTCATCATACACCAAATGAGTGGTTTTCAGGATGGGAACTGGTGATCGCTTGATTTCATCAGCCATGGGTAACAACCTGAGGGCCAGAAATTCGGGTTGAAATTCAGAATAATCAGCCGGATCAATCTGGTGAATTTTAGTGGACAATACATGGTCCTGGACCATCATCAGAGCCCCGCAGGTATTGGTGTGCCGGTGTTGTCCGACCCGTTTTATTTTTCCAACTTCACCTGAACGCGAAATGCCAATATGCGATCCAAAAATAAACAAGGCAGCCCCTCCATCGGGGATGTGATCTGAAAAGGCCGTCAGCCCGATCTCGCCCACAAAAGGATAGCCAGCCAAACCACCCATGATAAATGTTCCCTGAGAGGAGGGGAGGTTCATCTTGGAGGGTTGATGATTGAGCTCATCAAAGCAGAAGGAGGTGGCAATGATGATGCGGCTCATTTCGATCCCTTCAATTTCCGAAATCTGAAGCACGGCGTTGTGTGACACTTCAGACATGGTGGAGTAGTCATCGAAATACTGGCTAATTATTTTATTCATCGTATATTTGAAATGCGTAAATGAAAATGTATCTGTTCGATATGGGGTCTAAAAATTGTCTAACCTGTTGATCCCAAGGCATTGGCAATGGCATTGATGGTCTTGAGTAAAATAATATTTTGCTCACTGGCCAACTCCGGGTTTTCCGAGTCCTTGGAATTTCTCCACTTGCGCAGGGCATCCACCTGTACCTGATGCATTAAACCCAAAGCCACCGCCCTTAACCTGGTGGAATAAAAATGATTCTTCCTCCTTTCCTCAAACGGGATTCCGAGTAATTCGTTCAACAGATTTTTTGTAAGTTTGTATTCTGTTAATATGAGTGGCAAGATATCATTTTTTATCTGTTCATCCTGAACCAAAGAGGCATAAAGTTCAATAATCTCAGGATCAGTTGCAGCAAGTCCTGAATCGACATTGGTCAGAATATACCGCAACAAAGGATGAGAGGTCAGCAGCTTGCGCAGCAGGGCGTATTTTTCAGGATACTGCGCTTTGAGTAGCTGGAGAGTGCTTCCAACACCATACCAGCTTGTGATGTTAACGCGGCTTTGGGTCCAGCTGAACACCCATGGAATGGCCCGCAAGTCAGTCAGAGAGCGTTGATTGGTCCGTCGTGAAGGTCGTGAGCCAATCTTACTTGTTTCAATCACGTCGATCGGAGTGGCCTGTTCGAAGAACCGGATGAAGCTGGGATGCCGGGTAAGGGCATTGTAAGTTGTAAAGCTTTCGTGGGCCATGAAACCCACCAGTTCAAACAACTCAGGGTCATGTTGATGGGTGTTTAGCAAGGTATTGCGTAAAGTTCCAGAGCAAAGTAATTCAAGGTTGAAAGCGGCATTGACCTTGTTTGCATATTTTCGTTCAATGGTTTCACCCTGTTCTGTAAGACGCAGTTTACCGCTCAGGGAATGGGGCGGCAGGCTTTTCAGGAACCAGTGGATAGGGCCGGCTCCCCGGCTGATGCTCCCTCCCTTACCATGAAAGAAACGGATATCCACACCATGCTTGCGTCCGATGTTTGCCAGTTCATATTGTGCCTCATATAGATGCCACAGGCTCGACAGAATCCCGCCATCCTTGTTGCTGTCGCTGTAACCAATCATTACTTCAGCTATCGGTCGGGAATATCCCTTTCGCTGGGATTGCAACCTGAGGGTATTTTGAGTGACCGGGTGGGCCAGAAATTCATCCAGGATGGCCGGTGCATTGTGTAAATCATCAATGGTTTCAAACAGCGGTACCACTGGAAGCTGACAGGCGGGACCTGCTTCGGTTTTCACATACAATCCCGCTTCACGGGCCAGCAGGTAAAAGATGAATAAATCATCTACTTTTTTGGTCATGCTTACAATCATTGACCCAAGTGACTTGGGTCCATACTGACTGATGTGCTTCGAAACGACACCCAGGTAACCCAGCGCCTGCCCGGTTTCGGCGATGCTACCGACGTAGGAGAGTGTAAATGGCCTGTAATGATTTAATTCCTGAAGCAGGAAATCTTTATCGATTCTCCCTTCAGTATTGAATGAATATTTTGAACGATCCAGATCTTCAAGCAATCCGCAAAAGGCATTGTAGTAAAATTCACTGTTTTGCCTGATGTCCAAATGAGCCAGGTGAAAACCAAAATTCTGTACAAAACGCAAGGCTTTATTTACTTCGTTGGTGGCCAGCATAGGCGCGCCCCAGCTGGAGAGGGCGCGAAGCAGAATTTCCAGGTCGCTAAGCAATTGTCCCGAATCGGAGTAGGATAATTCATTGCCTGACTCTTGAATATTTCCAGAAATAGTCTTCTTAATTGGTAATTTTTCAATCAATAAAATTACATATTGCTTGAAGGGTTCACGCGATGCAGAGGCATAGTATATGTTTTGGGAAATGCCTGGTATTTGTTGCTCCAAAAGGGATTTTGCCTGCTTAAATTCTGGACTAAACGAACTTTCTGAAGTATAAATACTCAGGCTGTCTGCCAGTGCCTGCAAGCGATGGCTCATGAGGTGCAGTGCTTCGGACCTTAACCTTTCCAGGGTATATTTTGTAATTTCAGGCGTCACCAGCGGATGTCCGTCACGGTCGCCACCCACCCATGATCCCAAGGTGATCTTGGGCATCGACCGGTAGTTTTGCAATGATTCAGGCTTAAAACCTGCTTCATGCCAGGCCTGCACCAATGTTTTGTCGTGCAATTCAAATACATCCGGAAAAACCTTGGTCAGGTAGTGTAATACATTTTCCAGCTCTGTTTCCACCTGTGGTTTTTGGAGGTAAATATCATCGATAAACCAAAGCCGGGTCAGCAATTCCTTGATCCCTGAACGGATTTGTTCCCGCTCAAGGGTTGTATAAACAGGGTTCTCCAGCATCACAAGCAAGAGGTAGAGTTCCCGGTAATATTTCAGCACAACGGTCCTTTTGGCCTCGGTGGGATGGGCCGTCATGACCGGTTCAATTTCCAGTTGTGAAAGGGCTGCAACGATTTCATCCTCCGAAATTCCAGCTTCCTTCAATTCCCAAAAGGTATGCGCCCAGCTCCCGTTGACACTTTCCGATCCTTGGGTCTGCTGTTTGTTCCGTCGGCTTTGTACGGCCCAGTTCACTTCACACAAATTGAGCAACTGGA
>DASXUZ010000233.1:0-25078 GCA_036504555.1 Prolixibacteraceae bacterium
AAATGATTTCGTTGAATCGTTCCCGGCCTGTTGAGCCATCATTGTAGCCGATAAACCCATTAACACGACAAGCATTAAAATTTTTGTTCTCATAACCGTTAATTTTTAGAAATTGTTTTCTGAAACTTTGCTAAAATTTCTACTTGGATGGTTCTGATTTTAAAAGGTTTAATGCCTTCTCAAATTTTATGATTTCTTTAACATTTCGATTTAAATAAATACACTCATAAATAGAACCGTGATAATTCCCACCAGCCCGACAGTTGATTCCATGAGCGTCCAGGTTTGAAAGGTTTGTTTGATGCTCAGGCCAAAATATTCCTTGAACATCCAGAAGCCTGAATCATTGAAATGCGACCACATCACGCTTCCTGCGCCCGTTGCCAGGACCATCAGTTCGGGTGACGTGCCTGTTTGCTGCATGATGGGCAACATAATGGGGGCTGTTGTCAGGGTGGCGACCGTTGCAGAACCCACTGCCAGCCTGAAAATGGAAGAGATCAAAAAGGCCATCAGCAGGGGGTTCATTTGGATGGAGCCGGAGATAGAACGGATATATTCAATCACATGGCTGTCTTTCAGCACCTGGGAAAAGGCGCCTCCACCGGCAATGATCAAAACGATCATGGCGATCGCCCCGATTGATTTGGCCGAACTGTTCATCACCTCATCCATGGTTTTGCCCTTGCGAAGGCCCAGTGTCAGAATGGCCACCACCACGGCCATGAACAGGGCAATATTGGCATCGCTCATGAATTTGAAGAAAGTCAGGATCCCTGAAATAATGGATGCTGAGTCGGGGCTAAAACCCTTTTGGGTAAAGATCATTTGGTAAAAACCTGTTATATTTTCAATTCCAAGCCGGGTGAGTTCTGTCTTTGCCGGTGGTGGACCAAATGACAAATCAGTCAGCGCGCCCATGAGCATCAGGATGATGGGAGTAATTGCACACAGGATGCTGATCCCCAGGCTGGGCAACTCGCCTTGTACAAACTGTCTTTCCTGAAACAGCCCCTCAGGCGGGACTGATTGAATGTTTTTTGAGAAGCGTGACAGCCATACCCCGCCAATCAGGCAAGCGGGCACCATGGGAACCAGTCCGTAGAGCAATACGGTATTGACGTTGGCTTCATAAATGAAGGAAACATATGTAGGGGCAGGGTGGGGAGGTAAAAAACAGTGTGCCACCGACAAGGCCGAACACAAGGGAAGGGCCAGCCAGATGGTGGGTAATTTAGTAGTATACGCAAAGGTGAAAATCAAGGGGACCAGTACCAGAAAACTGGCATTGTACATCATGGGAAGTCCCACCAAAAACCCGGTGATCAGCAGGGCATACTGGATGTTTCGTAGGCCCATGAAATCGATCATACGGAAGGTAATGGTATGGGCTGCACCGCTCTCTTCGAGTATTTTCCCCAGCATGGCCCCAAAGGCCAAAATCAGCACCACTTTCCCCATCGTGTCTCCTACACCTTTGAGCACCGAATCCAGGATGTCCAAAGGGTTCATGCTACTGAGCAATCCAACGGCAAAGGAGGTGATCAGCAGGGCCAGGAAAGCATTGACCTTCAGCTTACTGATAAGCAGCAGCAGGATCAGTATTCCGATTCCGACAACGAGTAGAGGCATAATGGCGAGCTTAATTAGATTGACCTAAAGATATAAATTTAGTGATTGTAACGGATGAATAATTGATTTAAAAACAAAGCATGCAAGCCTGCAGGAGAATCCACTTGCAGCCCCATAACTACTGATGTGAAACAGTTAATAAGTCGGGCGGAGAAATAAAAGCATGGGACTTGGGGCCGGCTGGCAGGCATTCTCCTTCCTAGTTCCTTACCTTCTGTCATTATCATCTGTAACCCATGTGTAACTCATCTGTAACCTTTCTGTAACCTCACCATACAGAAAGGTTACAGATGAGTATCAGAAAAGTATCAGATAGATATCTTCAATACCCTCTTCCATCAGGTACAATCACCATTGGAGGTAACTACTGTCATGTAACAGGTGCTAGGGAGCAAAGGATAGTGGGACCCAATCGTTTCGGTGAAAGAGCTCTGAGTTCAATTAATCGTTATCTTTGATCTTCTAATTCAGACTAACCAAACCAAATGATGAAATCAATTCTCGTGCTGTCCATACTCTTTCTGCTGGCTAGCGGACTTGAGGCGCAGACTTCCTCAAAAATCATCCTGTCCGATTACATGGGGATCAATACCAACGTGGCATCGTATGACAATAAATACCTGTCCGATTTATCGAAATGCGTTAAATGGATTCGCGAATATCATGACTGGTCACAATATGAGGCGGCCAACAATTACTATAAATGGGACAATATCACCACACAGCCCCAAGGATGGACCTGGCCTGAGCACACCCTGTTTATGAATGATTGCCGCAAATATGGCATCAACGTGCTGATTGATGTGTTGGGAAAGCCTTCCTGGGCAGGAACTTCACCCATTCCTATCACCACGGGGACAGGCTCGAATGCATCGGACTACATCGAACGCCTTGAATTCATCGGCCAACTGGTGGCCCGTTACGGATCAAAAAAAATCAGTACCACCTTGCTGGAAACGGCTGACAAAGCAACGGGACTGAATTACATCAAGTATTACGAGGACGACAACGAGCCCGACTATACCTGGAAGTCGCCGCTCTGGACAGCTGCCAACTACGCCAAATACTGCAACGCGGCCCACGATGGGTTTGGGGTTCAAACCGATGCAGAGCATCCACTGTTGGGTATTAAATCAGTGGACCCGGATGCCAAACATGTGATGGCTGGTTTGGCTTCGAAGGATACCACTTACGTGAGCAATGTGCTGAAAGCTTCCGGGGGACGAATTCCTTTTGATGTGCTCAATGTTCATTTTTACTGCACCGACATGACCAATGCCTATTCGCCTGAGAATGAAACATATGGTTACGAGGTGGGGTATCGTAATTTTTTCAAATGGAAAAACAGGGTGGTGCCCGGGATGCCCATCTGGATTACCGAATTTGGCTGGGACACCTATTTGAACACCTCCAGCAGGCATTCCTACACCTATGCCCCTGCGCTCCAGCAGGCCAATTACCTCCTGCGATCCTACATGGTATTGCTGAAGATGGGATTCGAAAAAGCGTTCCTGTTCATGGATACCGATACCGACAGTAAAAACATTCTTCAGTATGCCAGCAGCGGATTGCTGGCCGACAAGGCCTCGCTGTATGCAAAAAAGATGTCGTATTACTACCTGGCCACCATGCAGAATGTGCTGGGTAAAACGGAATATTCAAAGACTACCTCCTACAAGGAACTTTCAGGAGACAATGAAATTTACTGCCTTGAATTTATCCAGCCGCTTACTTTACAAAAGGTATATGCACTTTGGACACGAAAGCCTGCTTCAAATACCGATAGCGGGGTCAAAACAAGCTATACGCTGAATCCTGGATTCCAGGTGGGAGAAGTCTATTCGGTCGTTCCGGCTGACAAGGACATGGACGGGGATACCATCCGGCCCATGGTGACGGACAATGCCATTGCCTTAACACTCTCGGAGACTCCTCAGTTTGTGGTGGTTTCAGAAAGCAGTACGGGTTCTGTTGTTCACCCTGCTGGAAATTTAGAACTGAATGTTTATCCCAATCCGGCTAACAAGGAAGTGCAGATTTCGCTGATGGTGCCTGAAAAACAGCAGGTGAACCTGTCGGCATACACCGCTGACGGGAGGCTTTTGCAAACAATGGTGAACGGCCTGATGGAACAGGGCATTCACCATTATCGTTTTGGTTCGGGACAACAGCCCGGGTCTTATCTTCTAAGCCTGAACAGTACCTCTGGGAAAATCGTCCGAAAGGTGATCCTTTTGAATTAATCAATCCCTTATTTCACCTTTTTATAGAAATAAACTCATAGGTACATAGGACACATAGTTTGAAATTTCCTATGAGCCCTATGTACTTATGTGTTTATTTTTCACCTTGTAACTGATAGACCCTTACATAGTCAACCAGGAATTTAATCGGAAGATTTGCATCGTCGATTCCTTTTTGGGCGCCCCAGCTTCCGCCGTAAGCCAAATTGAGGATCATGTAGAACATCTTGTTGAATGGATAAACATGCGGGTCATCCGATGGTTTGGTATACGTATGGCACAATTGATTGTCGGCATACCATTCGAGTTTGGTAGGAGTCCAGACCAGGGTATAAGTGATGAACCTGCTGTAAGGCCTTGGGTTGGTAGTGGAAACGCCCGAACTCTCATGCCCTTTTCCATTGGTGCCCTGATAATGGACCGTGTAATATAAATTATCGGGATTCATGCCCACATATTCCATGATGTCAATTTCACCACTTTTGGGCCATCCGCCATATTCTCCCTTGGTGGGTAACATCCAGATGGCTGGCCATGTTCCTTTTCCTGCAGGCACCTGGGCACTGATTTCGAACTTACCGTAGGTCCAGTCACCTTTGTGTTTTGACATCAGGCTAGCCGACGTGTAGGCAGCGCCCTTATACTCTTCCTTGCGAGCTTCGATGATCAGAACGGTATCCTGAATACGGGCATTCTCGCTGCGCTGATAGGTGTAATACTGTAATTCTGAATTGCGGACTTTTCCCACTTCATAGCCCCATTTGGTACTGTCGGGCAGGCCGGGGGTGTTAAACTCGTCGCTCCATACTTTGATGTATTTTTGAGAATAAGACTGGAGGGTCAGGCAAAAAAGGAGGAATGCAAGAATAGATGGTTTCATTTGGTTTGAGTTAGGTTAATCAGCGTGTAAATTTAGCAAGAAATATGAAAAGGTTCTAGGTTCCAGGTTAAAGTTCCAGACCGGCACGCAACCTGAAACTTTGAACTTTAAACTTGAAGTCCTATAGTTGGTTGATGATCAATTTACGGGTGAAGGATTTTTTAGGAGTTGAGATATACAAAAGGTAAATGCCATTGGCTGCATTGCACTCCTTCAGGTTCAGACGGATCTGCTGACCTGGGGCAACAGCTTGATTTTCCCAAAGGGTTGAAATCACTTGTCCCTGGAGGTTATACAATTGAAAGGTAGGCTGCATGGTTTTCCCTGATCGGTTGGTGATATCCAGATAATCACTGGCTGGGTTTGGGAACAATTCAAAAGGTTGATCTGACTCACCAAACTGGTCAAGACCTGCGATCACTTGCTTTTCGATACTTACATTGTCAAGATATACCTTGCCGGTAAACCTGCCGAAGCCAAATCCAAAGCGGCATTTGGGATCACTCTCCTGGAGCATTTTGATTGTCCAGCTAAAATGTTGCATACTTCCAGTAATAGTCTTGACGGTTGAATAGTAATAACCATAGTCGTCATGATTTTTTGCCAGATAGACATCCATGGTGCCTGGGTTGTCGGCTTTTGCATCAAAGGTAATGAGGTAGGTGGCTCCTTTTTCGAGGGATACATCGCCCTGCTGGTCGCAAATGTGCCAGTTGGCCGTGCCGGGTTTGGTAACATTCATTACATACACGCCGTCCACCACTGAAGGAGAGGCAGCCATGGTGGTTGAGTTCTGAAAATAGAGATGGTTCCAGTTTAGTAAGCCAAGAGTAAAGTCACCATTGAGGATCAGTTCATTTTTCCTTTTGAAAATCGGAATTAAGGTCATGTCCTTTGCCACTTCAATGGAGAGGGGATTGGCAGATCCAACATGCAGCCATTTGTCGAAGTCATATTTGGCATCCGGGATAGCTGTTACGGTCACCTTTGTTCCCTCGGGATAAGTATCCATTTTAGGTGACACTTCAACCGTTCCCCCGTTGGCCGGTTCAATATTCAGGGAGAATGGCCCGGCTGATTCTTGTAATTGATAAACCCTCACGTAATCGACATTGAATCTTTTGGGAAGTTTTGTGTCGTCAAGCGCTCCGCCCCAACCGCCATAAGCGAGGTTCAAAATCATATAGAACATTTTGTTGAAAGGCCATACTTTTTGATCATCTGAGGTCTTGGAATAAGAATGGTACAATTTGTTATCAGCATACCATTCCATTTTCGTAGGAGTCCATACCAGGGTAAAAGTGACGAACTTGTTGTAGGGTTGGCTAATGGCTGCTGTATAAGTACCTGAACTTTGATGATTCGTTCCATTGGTTCCCTGGTAATGTGTGGTGAAATACAAATTATTGGGATTAACGCCGATATATTCCATGATGTCAATTTCTCCACTATAGGGCCATCCGCCATATTCGTCGCCGGTTGGCATCATCCAGATAGCGGGCCAGGAACCGCTTCCGCCGGGTACTTTGGCTCTGATCTCGAATTTGCCATAGAGCCAGTCTCCTTTGTATTTGGAAACCAACATGGCAGAAGTATAGCTGGCCGTAAGGTAGGGTTCCTTTCTCAATTCAATGATCAGGGTAGTATCCTGTATCCAGGCATTTTTAGACTCTCTTTTTGTGTAATACTCCACTTCGTCGTTATATCCTTTTTGGTTGAGGAAATCCCATTTGGTACTGTCGGGCAGCCCCGCTTTATTGAACTCGTCACTCCATACCTTGACATATTTCTGGGGAAGGGCTTGTAGGACAATACAAAAGAATACTATGAAGAGAAATGACAGTTTCATTGGTTTGTTGTTAGGTTAATCTGACAACAAATTTAGCAACAAATGCGGAAGGGTCAACTTAGGAGAGCTTAAAGTTTAAAGTTTAAAGTTCCAAGTTTAAAGTTTCAGGTTCCAGGTTGCGTGCCGATCTGAATGCAACTGATCGGCACGCAACCTGGAACCTGGAACCTGAAACTTGGAATTTTGAACTTGGAACCCTTCTTTCTTCCAACAACAATGCTTAAATTCGCCCTTCAAATCTGTATCTATGAAGACTTCCATTTTAGCGCTCTGCCTTTTGTTCCTGACGACTGTGAACGTTCTACAGGGTTTTGCCTGTACCAATTTTATTGTCACCAAAGGAGCCAGCATCGATCAGTCGGTGATGATTACCTACGCGGCCGATTCACATGTGCGGTATGGTGCCCTGGCCTTTTACCCGGCGGCTGATCACCAGCCAGGTGACTTGTGTGAGGTCTTTCATTACGAAAATGGAAAACTTCTGGGAACCATTCCTGAAGCGGCACATACCTTTTCGGTGGTCCAGTTTATGAATGAACATCAGGTGGCCATCGGTGAAACGACTTTTGGCGGGCTCGACTCCCTTCAATCGCAGCCGGGAGCCATCCTGGACTATGGATCGCTGATGAGAATTGCCCTTCAGCGCTCGAAGACTGCCCGTGAGATGATCAGGGTAATGACTGAATTGGTGGCCCAATACGGATATGCCACGGGTGGAGAATCATTTTCCATCTCGGATGCCAACGAAGCCTGGATCATGGAACTGATTGGAAAAGGGAAAAACGAAAAGGGAGCCGTCTGGGTGGCCCGGTTAATTCCTGACGGATATGTGAGCGGCCATGCCAACCAGGCCCGTATTACGACTTTCCCCTTTCAGAAAACGAACAACTTCAATGATCTGAAACAAACTGTTTACCATTCGGCTGATGTGATCAGTTTTGCCAAAAAACAGGGATTTTACAAAGGAAGCAATGAGTCATTCAGTTTTTCAGATGTGTACAATCCTCTTAAATTCGGAGGCGCCCGCTTCTGTGATGCAAGGGTTTGGTCATTTTTCAGAAATATCAACAAGGCCATCAGGGAGAGTAAGGAATATACCAGCTATGCCATGGGACAGTTTGTCCGCAATGCTCAGATGATGGACCAGAGTCCGAATCCCAATGGTTTTGTTTCCAACCGTCTGCCCTTGTGGGTGAAACCCGATTCACCGATTGCCCTTCAACAGGTGATGGCCCGTATGCGTGATCATTACGAAGATACACCCATGGATATGAGAAATGATGCCGGAGCTGGTGCCTTCAAGTCACCTTACCGCTGGCGCCCTATGGAATTTGTGGTGGACAGCGTGATGTACCTCAACGAACGGGCCGTTGCAACCCAGCAGACTGGATATAGCTTTGTAGCACAGTCGCGCTCATGGCTTCCCGATCCTGTGGGTGGTATCTTCTGGTTTGGAGTGGACGATGCGGCTGGATGCGTTTATGCACCCATGTATTGCGGGATCACCAAGGTGCCCGAGAGTTATGCCATTGGCAATGGTTCAATGATCAGCTGGTCGGAAACCTCCGCCTACTGGACCTTCAGCCAGGTGAACAACTGGGCCTATTCCCGGTACAATGTCATCCATCCTGATATTGAAACCTATCAATCTCAGCTTGAAAATCAATTTGTCTCCCAGGTGAAGGAGATTGATCAAAAAGCTTCAGTGTTGTACAAACAAAACGATGCAGCTGCAAAGGAAGCAGTTACTACTTATTCAGTTTCGACAGGCAATCAACTGGTGAGTGACTGGAAAGTATTTTATCGGTACATTTTCATGAAATATGTTGACGGGAATATAAAAAATACCGATGGGCACCAGCTTTTGGATAACGGCAATGGAAAAAACATCCCCAAAGCCCCTAAACAGCCAGGCTACGGAAAAGAATGGGAGCGTGTCATGATCCAGGGAACGGGTGACAGGCTGAAGGTTCCAAAGAGTGAATAATGACAATCCGGGTCAGTCACTTTTAATCATTTGTTTTTGTGGCCGATAGTGTCGTATGATCATTTGGTTTCACAAAAGAGGGTGCCTCGTAAACCGAAGCACCCTCTTTTTTAGAACCGAATATCTGTTTAAGGGATATACGCCATTTTGCGTACGCTAGTCTGTGTATTTGTAATCATTTGAAGATAGTAAATTCCCTTTGTCAGGTTTTCAGCACCAAGGCTTAAGCTATATTTGCCGGGTGATTGTATGCCTTCATTTATTGAACGGACTACTTTTCCTGTACTGTCAAGAATCCTAAAGTTCACTTTCCCAGCTTTAGTAATTTCATAGGGGAAAATGGTATGACTGGAGAATGGATTGGGATAATTCTGTCCCAAGCTGCTGACCTGGCTTTGCTGGAGTTCCCGGATACCTACCGGGATGGTAAGTGCATTTCCTAACAAAGCCACCTGTTCTGCAGACAGTGGAACCTCCCAGATCGCTAATTCGGAGCAATTGATCTGACCATCGTCTCCATCGTTATCTGCAAAAATCAAGAGTTCAGGCGACAGTGCAAACCTTCCATCAACGGTTTGGCCTGCTGCTTCAAGCCAGGGTTCCCCATTCAGGTAAACCCTGAAGTAGGAGCCATTTTTTACCGTGATGACCATCCGGTACCAGGTATTGGCCGCAATAGTCTTGCTCGAATAAGAAGTGGCACCTGTTCCAATGGCATTACTTGTATTGGTAAATAAATCGGCATCACTTGTATTTGTTGGATCGGTCTGGAAGAAGGCATGCCAAATGCCGGCTTCGGGAACAGAAAAGTCAATTTGAAGGCTGTAGTCATTGACCATCGAACCTTCGCCGTTACCGTAGATTCCGTGATTCATCAGGAGGTATTCGCCTAAGTCAACCTGGATGGCATTGTTTCCAAATGCAGGACCGGGAACCGTAGACACATTTCCAGTGATCATCAGCGGATAGCCAATATCCGCTTTTTCAGGATTGCCATTTTCCTCAAATTTCCACCAGCCCACTCTGTCTGGAAGTTGATTGCCGGGACTTCCACCCAGGTCGGCGATTTCAGTTTCAGTCAAGGCCACCTCCCAAATGCCAAGTTCTGAACAAAGGATCGTTCCGTCCTCGCCATCATTGTCTGCAAATAACAAAAGGTCATTTGCAAGGGCAAACCTTCCGTCAATGGGCTGACCTGCAGCATCGAGCCAAAGCTCTCCATTGACATATATTTTGAAGAATTCACCATTTTTTACTACCACAAGCATTCGGTACCAGGTATTTGCTGAAATGACAGAGCTGGAATAAGTAGTGGCGGCAGTTCCAATGGCACCGGATAAATTGGTCAACAATTCGGCATCACTTGTATTGGTGACATCAGTTTGAAAAAATGAATGCATGATTCCCGTCTGGGGAACTGAAAAATCAATTTGGAGTGTATATTCATTGACCAATGCGCCACCCCCATGGGGCAATATTCCATGGGTCATTTTCAAATAGCTGCCTGCATCTATTTTCGTAGCCTTATTTCCAATCATCGGACCATCAACTGATTGTTGGGTTCCTGTAAGTTGGAGTGGATTTCCAATCTCTGCCTTGAGCAGATTGGTTGGATCATCAAATTTCCACGATCCTAATTTGGTTCTCACGGGAACCCGTTCACCCGTTGCGCCTCCTAATTCAAGGATTTGAGCTTCCTCCAGGGCTGTGTCCCAAATGCCTAACTCCGAGCACAGAATGGTTCCGTCCTCGCCATCATTGTCTGCAAACAGTAAAAGGCTACTTTGGAGTGCAAATCGGCCATCCACCGGCTTGCCTGCTCCATCGAGCCATAAAGCACCGTCGATATATACCTTAAAGAATTCACCATTCCGAACTGAAATAATCATTCGGTACCAGGTGTCGGCTGCAATTCCTTTGGCCGAATATCCAATTTCAGCAACCCCTATGGCATTCGTTGTATTGGTAAATAAATCGGCATCTGATGCATTGTCAGGATCGGTCTGCAGGAAGGAATGCCAGATACCGGTTTGGGGAACGGAAAAGTCAATTTGAATGGAATACTCATTTAAGGCGGTGCCACCTCCGTTGTCAGGGATGCCGTGGGTCATGATTAAATAGCTGCCAGGATTAATCTGGGTGGCTTTATTGGTGGATTGGGGGCCATCCACCGATAGCTGCGAACCACTGACTTCGAGGGGGGAGCCAATTTCTGCTTTCAATAAATTAGTAGGATCATCAAATTTCCACCATCCTTGTCGGTTAGGAACCTGTGCATTTGCTGCCAAAGTAAAGAGTACAGCGAGGAGCAGCGTAAAAAGTAAAGATTTAATTTTCATAATATTTAATTGAGTGTTTAGGTTTTCTAAAAAATATCAAGTCAAATTTTGATCTGTTTCTTTGTAGCGAAATTCAGTGGGTTTAGTAAATTTCTTTTATCCCTGTAATTTGCATTTAAATATAGTGATAAATAATCTAAAAACAATTGTTTTATTAACTTAAATGGTCTGAATATTAGATTCTTTTGGTATTCGTCAATCCGATTGGAGATGGACTGTAAATTGAATAGAAATTCAAATGAGAGTAATTACTAGGCTACGATCTAAGCTTAAGTTAAGCGACTACTTCATGAAACAGGTTTTAATCCTGGCAATGGTACAAACACCCCAGATATTTCCGACAATCCTGTCGTGTAACAGATCATAAGTCGGCTGAAGCAATAAAGGCATCGGGCATGGGCGTTGAGCCGGCTGACTGCCATTCATCCTACCTTGATCCTCTCCTCCGCCTCCTGTCATCCCTACCTTTTCTGATACCTTTCTGATACTTTTCTGATACCTTTCTGTAACCTTACCTTACAGAAAGGTATCAGAAAAGTATCAGAAAGGTATCAGAAAGACGGCTTCAATACCCTCTTCCATCAGGAGCAATCTCCTTAAAGTGTCGGAATTGAAGTATGAAAGTCGGGGCCATTGATTAAAACTGTTTTGGGATGAACCATGCAGCCGGCAAACTAAAATAAAATAACAGACCCAAATTTACAGGAGGTGTAGTTTCCTTGCAAATTTGGGTCTGTACTGTGAAAATAGCAGATTGAAAATCACTATTTAAGTATTCCAGCTTTTTGTTGTACCAATCTCTGGATTGATGGTAGGTATTTACTTAGCAATTAATCTTTTTGTTATTTCCCTTCACCATCAATGGTTTGAATGGTTCCATCGGCATTGTATGTCAGTTCTGCCACTTTTACGCTTCTCAGGTGGGTCTTGCCTCCAGAGAGCTTGCTGTCGTGGTGGAACAGGTACCATTTACCATCAAATTCGACGATCGAATGATGACTTGTCCAACCCACTACTGGGGTCATAATGATACCCTGATAGGTGAACGGACCGTATGGATTATCGCCAATGGCATAGCAGATATTGTGTGTATCGCCCGTTGAATAGGAGAAATAATATTTCCCTTTGTAAGTATGCATCCAAGAAGCTTCGAAAAAGCGGTGTGCATGATCGGCTTCCTTCAGGGGCTGGCCAGCCTGATCAAGGATGACCACATCTTTGGGTTCTTCGGAAAATTCGAGCATGTTATCAGTTAACTTAACCACTTTACCGCACAGGGCAGGTTCGGTGGCAGCAGGCTGCACGCCGGCCTCGATGGCTTTGTTATTGCGGTAACGTTGCAGCTGTCCGCCCCAGATGCCGCCAAAATACATGTAATGTGCACCATCCTTGTCTTTGAAAACTGCAGGATCGATGCTGTAACTTCCCTTGATGGGATTGGCCTGAGCCTTAAACGGGCCTTCGGGCTTTTTGCTGGTAGCCACCCCAATATGAAAAATATCGGTTTTGTCTTTGAGTGGGAAATAAAGGTAGTAGGTTCCTTTTTTAAATGCCACATCAGGAGCCCAGAGTTGACGGCCAGCCCAGGGGATATCCTTCTTGTCGAGTGCTATCCCGTGATCAGTTACAGGGCCACCTATTTTATCCATGGAGAAAACATGAAAGTCGCGCATGTCAAAATGGTCGCCATTGTCATTTTCCTTGATGCCCGATTCTATATCATGCGATGGATAGACGTAGATTTTACCATTGAATACATGGGCTGAAGGATCGGCAATGTAAAGATCCTTGACCAGGTAGTTGCTTCCGCTTTTGGGCATGGGTGTTGCTGCTGCCAGCAAACTCTTTACAAAGCTTTTGGGTTGATAGGTACGGTCATACAACAACGCGTAGTCAGTGCGTCCACGTACCGGGAAGTTGTTTTTCCACGATTGTCCATCCTGAACACCCCACAAGGTGACCCTTTTGACCACGTCCTGGTGTTTGAGGAACAGATCAAAGAATTCCTTGTAGCGTTTGGCATGAGCTGTTTCCACGTCCGCAGGAAGGCCTTCGGTATAAGGATTCAGTTCTTTTTTGTAATCGACATTGGAATCCACATCGGCTCCCTGGTGGTTTTTGGGACTTGGCAGGGCTGAGATATCCATTTCGGTAATATGAACCTGAAGGCCCAGGGCTCCAAAAGCCACAATACTTTTTTCGAATTCTTCGATCTTTGGGAAATCCATGCTCAAATGGCCCTGCATACCGATTCCATCAATGCGGATTCCTTCTTTCTGGAAGTCCTTGACCATATTCACCACCCCTTCGCGCCTGCCGGGAAGTGCCATGGAGTAATCATTGTAATACAGTTCAGCATCAGGATCAGCCTCGTGGGCAAACTTAAAGGCCAGCTTCAAGAAGTCTGGTCCAATGATTTTAAAGAGCTTACTCTGGCGCCATGAACCATCGTCCAGGATGGCTTCATTGACCACATCCCAGCCGTTTACCTTGCCTTTGTACCGGCCAACGACTGTCTGGATGTGTGTTTTCATGCGGCTGATCAGCACTTCGCGCGAAACATCTTTGCCTTGTTCATCGACAAAAAACCATCTGGGCGCCTGCGAATGCCATACCAGGTTATGCCCAACAATGAACATGTGATTTTGCAATCCGAATTCCACAAACTGATCCGAAAGGCTGAAGTTGAATTTGCCTTCCTGTGGCTGGAGCGGCCCGCATTTCATGCAGTTCTCAGCCGTGATGGTGTTGAATTGTTGCTTGATAATACGAATGGAAGCTGTATCCGTTCCTGTAATTTGACCGGTATTCAAGGCTGCACCTATGAAGAATTTACCTTGAAAAATGTCTTTCAGGCCCTTTTGCTGGTTTTGTGAAAAAGCAGACAAGCCAATCGCAATGAGGAGGGCGATCAAAGGGATTCGTTTTTGTAGATTTAATTTCATCTGGCTATTATTTCTGATTGGTTAAGATTCTATATAATTATGCAAGCATAAAATTATAAGTAATAAATGAGTTGAAGGTATTGAAACACGATTTTTGACCCTTTTTATTCCTTTTCAGTGTTTGAACTGCATGAGGGAGGCTGCGATCTTATAAAGTTGAATATTAAGTTTCCGAAGTTATTGAAGTTATTGAAGTTATTGCAAGTCGTATATTTTGGATGTTTAATCCTGCATGGGACGTGGGGCAGGATGTGAAGTGTGAAATTGACCACTTGCAATATCTTCAATAACTTCAATAACTTCGGAAAGCCATCGGTGTATCAATTGACCTGCTTCTTCAATTTCTTTTTTCTCAGGGGGGAAGTTTCCTTATTTCCCCGTTTCATGATCTTCACCTCTCCGGCATCTGGCACTGCATTGAACTGTATCTTTTTAGAAGTTCCAGTCCCTACCAATTTACAGGCGATGGGTTTTTCATTTTGAGAAACTTCTGCATTAGACCAGCCAAGGGGCAAGGTCCGGCTAATGGAAACCGGATACTTGTAAATTGTATTGTCAAGAGTATCAGTTACAGACACAGTAATGAGTTTCTTGTTTGCGGAAAGTTCCTGAACATTCACTGCATCGCGTTCGCGCACGTAGAGCGTAGCATCCAGAAAGGTGGCCACCCAAATCTGCGAATCCATTTTTTGGACGTACTCCAGGTTTTTGCGCATCTCGGTTGAACCAAAGGATGAATAACCCCCATCCTCATCCACACCATGAAACAGGAACACCAGCCAGCCTTTTGATGAAATGGCACTGTTAATTTTGCCGTTCAGGTTTTCAGCTGTCTTCAAGGAACTTTGGGTTCCGCACATCAGTGAACTGACATTCAGAAAGTCCTTGGGTGTTTTTCCTTCAATAAAACCTTGGCAGCCCCGCGCTGAAATGTAATTCTGGCCCACAATCCCATAATCTCCCAAAGCGCAATTGGGATAGGCGAAGGTCAGACATTGGGCGTTCGTTATTTGCTTGTCTATTTCGAGCCTTGAATTCTGTAGCTCCAGCAGTTGTTTTTCCAATGGTACACCCGTCATCTTGAGATGGGAGAGGGTGTGACTGGCCACTTCGTGTCCATTCATTGAAGCGCTTTGCAGTTTTGTCCAGTTGCCCGATGACCAGTTGACAACGGTATATAAGGTGAGTTTGTAGCCAAATTCATCAAACAGGGGAATTGCTTTGGTGAACTGATTGGCGCAGCCATCGTCGAATGTATAGCTCACCGCGGCATCCCGGAATCCAAACCAGGTGGCCACTTCATAAGGAGAATCGACTTTTTGTGCATCGCAAACTATCGATGCCAATAGGAATGAAACAACAAACAGGGAAGTAAATATCACTTTCATTTTCTGGCTATTAAATTTTATGTTGATGATTGTTTTTCGATTCCAATGGACCTAAATAGGAAGGTTTCAGCCCCCTGCAATTGATGTGGATGCGCTGAAGTACAATTCCCGGATCAATCATCCAGATTTTGAGAATGTGCTTTCCTGTATTCTGGATGGTATGTTTGGTAGTTAATTCCACGATGTTGCGACGAACCGACTCTTGCCAGTCCTGCTGGGTCTTGCCTTTGTGAATATTCACAATTTGAGGCTGTTGATCATCGAACGAAACGGCAAAGCAAAGCCCTTCATTGTTGTAAATGTTCTGGGTAGGTGAAATCAAGGTGGAGACACTTACCTCTCCTGCTGTATTGAATAGTACATCGTACTCCATATGCGGAGAGTCTTTGCCCAATGCCAGGGAAGTTGAGTTCACCGGAACAGGCATCATGGCTGATAGGGTTCTTCCAAGCCCTGGAACCTTTAGCCATCCGGCTTCCCCTTTGTTGACGAGGTTTGTATAGTGTTCCGCCTCGATGGCGATATAGCCATTACTTTCAACAAAGCCGCTTTGTTTTGGATTGATGCTCAGCAATGGATTCAATACGGCCATCACCTCAACCGATTTTCCTGACCCAGAAATGGTAATGGGAACCTCAGTAAGGACTGTGGGCATTTTCTTCCAGTTGGCCTCGACCCAGATTCGTGCTTCTTTTTCAATGTGTATTTTGATGGCTGAAACCTTTACCCGGCTGGATGCTGGTGTGATCACTGCATCGAAAGGTTGAGAGCCACGGTTAAAAAGATCGATGTAACAGCGTTGACAATTGAGGGGATCAAACTGCGGTAGCACTGCCTTCTCACTGCTTTGAGGCCACCATTTGTCCGACCCTTCAAGGACAATACCCATTTCAGCATCCTTTTGGATTTCAATGGTTTTCACTTCCGGCATTGAATTCTTGTCGGGTTGTTGCCAGTAAGTATAGCCAATGTGGGTTTGATCCATCATGTGGTTCCACTTTCCCCCGGCCAGTTGCTTATTGAAAAAATCAGACAGATCAGCATCCTTCTGATACAATTGCCGGGCTTTTTCAGCCAAGTCGTTGGCTGAAGCCCTGCCTTGGGTGGCATACAAACGATTTTTGCCAACGGTTACATACAATTCATTCAGATTGGCGCACGCGACAATGGGATGCAACACCAATTGGTAGAAAGCATCCTTGTAATTGGCTGGCATCATTTTGTAGAGCGCCTGGGCTTTTTCAGTCAGCTCATTGTATTCACTGACAATGCGATCAGCTTCCTGGTAATTGGTCAGGCTGTAGGTGGTGGGTTCGAGCAATTCGGGTTTGCGGCGGCTGTTAAAACGGGTATAATCGTCAAGCAGGGAGGCAATCTGGGTGGCATAGGTTGATCCAAACTGGTTCTCTGCCCACTTGCGGGTATATTCAAAAAGCTTGTCTGCAGGCCACTGATCGGGGTTCCATGCAAAGTCAAGGAAAAACTCAATAGGGAATTCCATGGGTTTGAGGTCGCCCACGTTGACAACCCAGATACGGTCAACGCCATGGCGGTAGGCCATGTTCATCTGTTCCCAGGTGCGCTCAATGGGACAGGTATTGAGCCATTTGTAATTGCGCGGATCGCCTACATAGTCAAAGTGGTAATATATTCCATATCCTCCGGCACGTTTGGCCTCCCCGGGTTTGGGAAGCTTGCGGTTATTTCCCCAGTTGTCGTCGCAAAGCAACAGGGTCACATCATCGGGAACGCGCATCCCGTTGTCGTAGTAATCCTGTACTTCTTTGTAAAGTGCCCACAATTGAGGAGTTTCAGAAACCGGCTTTTGGGTGACCTCACCGATGATCTTTCGCTGGTCTGCTACAATGCGTTCGAGTAAAGCAATGTTGGTTTGGGCCGACATGGCCATGTCGCCATCGCCACGCATTCCCATGGACACGATACTTTCGTGCTTGCCCATGCGCTCAATTCCTTCTTTCCAGAACTGCCTGAGGGTATCGGGGCTGGTTTCATAATTCCAGGGAATTCCCTTTTTTTGTTTCCATTCAGCATGGGCGCGCATCATGGGTTCGTGGTGGGTGGTACTCATCACAATGCCCATTTCATCGGCCATAGTGGGGTTAATCTGATCATCCGTATTGAAACTGGCCCACCACATGGCTGGCCACAGGTAGTTTGATTTCATGCGAAGCATCAGTTCAAACAGTTTTTCGTAAAACTGGTGGTTAAAGCCTCCGAACTTTTCTACAGCCCAGCGGCCAAGGGCAGGTTCTTCATCGTTCAGAAAGATACCACGGTATTTCACGGCAGGCTCTCCCAAAGTAAACCTTTCAGCTTTTACATAGATATTTGATTGTGCTTCAACCGGGACATCCGCCCACCAGTACCAGGGCGATACACCCATCTGTTTGGACAACTCAAAGATGCCATAAATGGTTCCACGTTTATCGCTTCCGGCGATGACCAGGGTCTTCCGTACTCCCGGGAACGCATTTTCGACAACCTGAACAACAAACTTTTCCCATTTCCCATTCAATTCATCCAGGTTGATTTTCTTTTCACGTACCAACTGATCGATCAGCAGGCTGTGCCCCACAGTTCCTGCAACGACCAGTTGCTGGCCTTCGGGAAGCTGGTCAATATTGATGCCAGGTTCAGTCCCAGAAACCATTTTAAGATCGGCCCTGAAATAGTTCATGGCCTTGGCCACCCCAGCAAAATCGTTGGAAGAATATACCAGTGGAGAAGGCTTCCCATTGACGATCAGGGCAAAAGATCCTTTGACGGATGCCGTTGACATTTGGCTACCCAATTTGCGGTTCAATCCATTAATTGTAGAACCAGCTTTTGAAGGTATAATCTCATTTCCAATTGACCCGGTTACCGAATGCGATTCCTGATTGAAAATCGTATCTGAGCCAGTAAACCAATTGACATCAATGAATTCTCCCATTGTTTTGTATCCTGCAGCATCGGGGTGCAGTCCATCATTTTGATAGGTTGACAGCAATCTCAAGGTGTCCTGTGGATTTCGCATCGCCTTCTCGAAATCGATCACCCTGTCATAATGGCCTTTGGTCCGAATCCATTGATTAACAGCACTGCGGCAAGTCTCACTGTAAGGGTTGTAGTATCCATTCCCATTAAAAGGCAGAATGGTAGCGCCATAAATCCGTATGTTTTTAGCATGTGCTTTTGCAATCATCTGCTGAAAGGCAGCAATCAGATCATTGGTTTTGGTAGTTGCGGCATCGGCAGTTTTGACTCCGCCAATATCATTCACACCAATAAAAACAACTGCCCAACGAACACCAGCCTGATTCAGTATATCCCGTTCATAACGGCTGACTGCCGTTGGGCCAAGGCCACCTGAAAGTACGCAATTGCCTCCAATACCCAAATTGAGAACTCCTACCTGAAGAGTACCTGGATTTTTAAGAAGAGATTCTGAGAATACATCCGGCCAACGGTTTTGCATGTTTGTTGTTGAACCCCGTCCATCGGTAATGGAGTTGCCAAGGATGGCAATACAGGCGGCAGGCGAAGGTGCCAGAACATCAATCGCGTTGATGTTGTACCAATGATCTGTGGTGACAGCGCCTGTAAAATCTGTGGTTGAAGTCGCGTTGCCAGCTAAGAGGTAGGAAGTGGTGCGGGATCCTGGATGGCCTGTCGTGGTGGCAGATGTTTGACCATAGCTGATGGTGATTGCTACATCCATCCTTGGTGTCAGCTTAAAGGCAATGGGATCTGAAGTGATGGCAAGTCCAGGATCCATGGTGACTTCTGACTTTCCATTAAATTTCAATTCTTTCATGGTTGATCCATCAATTGCACTACCTCCCCTAGAGACTGCAATTTGTACAGTTCTCATTGTAACTGGGCTTTTGCTGAATTCATTGGAGAATCTGATCCGTAGCATGTCTCCACCGGTTGAAACCCGCACGACCTGTCGCAAGCTATTGTTGCTCAAGCCCGGTTCAGGAGGCATATTGCCCGGTTCCACAAGCTGCGGCGAAGTACTCCAGGTGCCCACCCATTTTTTGGTTGAGTCAGCCTTTGGCTTAGCGGAAAGACCCCATGAACTCAATAAAATACACGATACAAGTATAACTGAGAATGAATATTGTACAGCATGTAAAAATCTGAAAAATGAATTGGTTGACATTAGGCCTGATTTATTATAGTTGGAATTTGCCTACAATATTAGAGTAATTATTTTTTGTATTAAAGTAAAGATGGAAATCTTATCCTTCACCAGCAATTGGTGTTTACAGATCTGCTTTGGATTTAAATTTCTGTGCCTCGATTCATTCCTGAGGTGGATAAAAATAATCCTTCTTCAAAATACCTCACTTAATTTCTTAATTTAGGGACTTCATTTATTCCCAAAAGCGAATTTATGGCTCAACAAAGGAATCTGGTCAGGACACTCGGCCTGGGGTATGTGGTTATTTTTGTGGTTGCAAATATCATTGGCTCTGGAGTCTATAAAAAAATAGCTCCCATGGCTGCCGAGCTTCACTCCTCCGTTTGGATATTGATGGCTTGGATTGTGGGAGGAATTATCACCCTTTTCGGAGCATTGAGCAATGCGGAAGTGGCCGGATTACTGGCTGATACAGGTGGTGACTTTGTCTATTTCAAGAAAATATATAACCGTTTCTTTGCATTTTTATATGGCTGGTCCCTGTTTACGGTGATTCAAACGGCCACAATTTCTTCTTTGGCCTATGTTTTTGCCCAATCGCTCAACAGTATTATCCCCTTGCCGGAGTTGTTCACCTCCTTGAAGGATTTTACTATCGGGGGTGTATTCTTTCCCTTCCAGGATTTCGGGGTCAAGCTGACAGCCATCTTGCTGATTTTACTATTGACCACCCTCAATATATCAGGCTTAAAAAGCGGGGCAGGGGTCAGTAAGGCCATCCTGTTGCTGGTATTTACAGGTCTGGCGGTGATCGTCTTCTTTGGACTGACCAGCAACGTTGCACGTCCTGCCAATTTCATGGATGTAGGCGACCTTACTAAGGGAACTGTTACCCTCTCCTCCTTTTACACGGCCATGCTGGCTGCTTTCTGGGCCTACCAGGGATGGGTTTCTGTAGGCTTTATCGGAGGTGAAGTCAAAGAGCCAAACAAAAATATCCCCAAAGGCATCGTGATGGGCGTCTTTGTGGTGATCTTCATCTATCTGCTGGTGAATGTGACTTACCTGACGCTGTTATCAATTCCGCAACTGGAACAGATCCATGCATCAGGCAACCAGATTGCGGCCGTTGAAGCGGTCAGGAGTTTCTGGGGAACTGGTGGCGTATTGTTTATATCGTTGCTGATACTGGTTACAACATTGGGCTGTACCAACGCAAGTATTCTGACAGGTGCCCGTCCCTATTATGCCATGGCGCGTGACCGGCTTTTCTTTCCCAGTATCGGGAAGCTCAACAATGCAAATGTGCCCGGCAACTCATTGTTGTGGCAGGGATTATGGGCCTCGGTGCTTGTACTTTCAGGAACCTTCGACCAACTGACTGACATGATCATTTTTGCAGTCTTTATATTTTATGGAGCAACTTCATTGGGTGTTTTCATCTTGCGACGCAAAATGCGTAATTCTCACCGTCCCTATAAAGTCTGGGGGTATCCATTTATACCGGGTATCTTTATTCTCTTCTGCATCGGCTTATTTTTCAATACCATTGTCACCCGGCCCCGTGAAGCAGCCATTGGCATGATCCTCATCCTATCCGGGATACCGGTCTTTTTCTATCTGCAGAGAAAATATTCGAAGAAGGAGGAGTAGTGAGCTGGTGACTCCAGGTTAGTGAGCAGGTGACTTCAGGTCAGCGGCAAAGCTTAAAGCGGCCAGTATGTCATCAGCCTGCAGTTCCGGATAGTCTTCAAGAATTTGCTCATTGGACATCCCTGAAGCTAACCATGAAAGGATATCATAGACTGTAATCCTCATTCCCCGGATGCATGGTTTCCCTCCTCTTTTACCCGCTTCAATCGTGATTATTTTTCTGTAATCCATTCTATTATTGAGATATAATGAAGGTATCCTAAAAGTTGATAAAACAAATTAAACGCAAAGACACAAAGACGCAAAGCACTGGCATTCAATGCTCTTTTTACTTCGTGTCTTTGCTTATTCGCGTTTAATATCTCACTTTTTAGACAACTTCACTTTCTTATATTTTCATTCCCAGATGATAGAATACAAATGACCATAGATCCGTGTATTCTTCAATCACTTTGGCTGTTGGCTTGCCAGCCCCGTGTCCGGCTTTGGTATCGATGCGGATCAGTAAAGGCAGCTTGTTGGCCGCGTTGTATTCCTGCATTCGGGCCATGTATTTAAAGCTATGTGCTGGCACCACCCGGTCGTCATGGTCGGCAGTAGTGGCCAGGATGGCTGGGTAAGCAGTTTCTTTCTTGATGTTGTGGTAGGGTGAGTACGCGTACAAGTAGTTGAACATCTCGGCATTGTCTTCACTGGTGCCATAATCTCCGGCCCAGGCCCAGCCGATGGTGAATTTGTGGAACCGCAGCATATCCATTACTCCTACAGCCGGAAGTGCCACTTTAAACAGTTCGGGATGCTGGTTGGTTACCGCACCGATCAACAATCCGCCATTGGATCCGCCCTGGATGGCCAGCTTTTCAGGTGAAGTATACTTCTGGCTGATCAGGTATTGGGCTGCGGCAACAAAATCGTCGAATACATTTTGCTTTTGCAATTTGGTGCCCGACAGGTGCCAATCTTCACCATATTCGCCTCCGCCGCGCAGATTGGGCATGGCAAATACGCCTCCATTTTCAATAAAGGCGATACGGGCAGGTGAAAATGCAGGGGTCAGGCTGATGTTGAAGCCTCCGTAAGCATACAGCAGGGTAGGGTTCTGGCCATTGAGTTCCACCCCTCTTTTATGAACGATGAACATGGGAACCTTTGTACCGTCTTTGCTGGTGTAGAATTCCTGCTTGACCTCGAAATCATCGGGATTGAATTTTACTTCAGGCCTGAAATGCAGGGTCGATTGATTGGTGGTGAAATCGTATAGGTAGATTTCCCCGGGGGTATTGAAGGACGTATAACTGTAAAAGGCGATGGGGTCTTCTTTTTTTCCTGAGAATGCGCTCACAGTGCCGATTCCAGGAAGCTGAACCTCGTGGTCCAAAGTGCCGTCATAGGAAAAAACCTCCACTTTGCTATGGGCATCGGTCATGTAATTGGCAACCAGTTTGCCCCCAATTATACGAACCGATTCCAGCACATCACTTTTCTCCGGGATCACATCCACCCAGTTAGCCTCCTGCGGTTTGTTGGTGTCGATTTTAACCAGGCGATACTTGGGTGCCTTGTAATTGGTGAGCACGTACAGGTTGTCCTCAATGTTTTCAACCGGGTTAAATTCATTTTCATAGCTCGCCATCAGGCTTATAAAACTGCTGTTCTTTTTGCTGAGGTCTTTAATATCCAAGGCATTCCCGTGGGTGCCAATGCTTTTTGAAATCAACAGGAAGCGTTTATCATCCGTCAGGCCAGCCCCAAACATCTGTTTTGGATTGTTGGGATCATTCACAATTAGCTGGTCAGTCGATTGCGCTGTACCCAACTTGTGGAAATATACTTTCTGAAATTCATTGGCCTTTGACAATTCACTTCCTGCTGCAGGCTGATCATAGGCGCTGTAGTAGAATCCATCCTTTAACCAGCTGAGGCCTGAGAATTTAACCCATGTAAGGTGATCTGCAAGTAGTTCCCCGGTTTCAATATTCTTCACATACACATCGTTCCAGTCGGAGCCCGATTTGGCTACCTGGTAAATGAGGTACTTGCCATCATTGGAGACTTCAATGCCTGTTAGGGCAGCTGTTCCATCCTCGGTTAAAGTGTTGGGATCGAGCAATACGCTCGGAGCCGTGGCAAGGTCGGCAGTGGTATAAAGTACACTCTGGTTTTGCAATCCGTTATTTTTGTAGAAGAAGTATTTGCCTGCTTCCCTAAACGGTGTTCCATATTTGGGGTAGTCCCACAACTCGGTGAGCCTGCTTTTGATCTTGCCGCGGAAGGGCAATTTGGCCAGGTACCCAAAGGTGAGCTGGTTTTGTGTCTTGACCCAGTCGGCTGTTTCAGTCGAATGATCGTCCTCCAGCCAGCGATAAGGATCCGCCACTTCGGTTCCAAAATAAGTATCTTTTACCTCCCCCTTTTTAGTAGGCGGGTATTGAATTGTTTTTTCTGTGCAAGACATCATAAAAGTCAGTACTAAAAAAGAAATAATAATGCGTTTCATAGGTCAACAAGGTTAGGGTATGAATTTGAGCAATTAGATAAGCCTGTCTATCGGTATTTGATTCATGGTTTTCATTACAATAGTAACAAATAGGAAGAAATTTACCAAAACTATACCGTTAATCGACACTTTCCTACTATTCATCCCTGAAATACGTCACTTTAGCAGTTGGCTTTTTGAAGCTGTATGACTTTGTTTCATCTTTGAATCCTGAAACATGCAAAGGGCCTGACCATGAAAACTTTGATCTTCTGTATTCTATTTTCCCTGACAGGGACGAGCGTTTTTTCGCAAACCATCATCACAGGTCAGGTGACCCAGGAAAAGGGTGAAACTTTGCCCGGTGCAAACGCCTATTTGCAAGGAACATACGACGGCTCAACCAGCAATGAAAAGGGAGAATTCAAATTCAAAACAAACAAAACCGGACCGTTTATTCTGCAGGTTGAGTTTATGGGTTACCAATCATTTTCCCGTAAATTAGACTTGAGGGGCGATACAATTCGGGTAAATATTCAATTAAAAGAAGCTTTTAATCAACTCAATGCGGTGACTATCACGGCCGGGACTTTCGAGGCTGGTGACAAAAAGCAGGCTGTCACCATTACCCCCATCGACATGGTAACAACAGCCGGAGCTGCCGGGGATGTGTATGGCGCTCTGCAATCGCTACCCGGTACTACCATCAATGGTGAGTCAGGCCGATTGTTTGTAAAGGGGGGTGACAGTGAAGAATCACAAACTTACATCGATGGATCCCTGGTGTCAGTCCCTTACAATTCCTCGGCTCCCAACCTGGCCACCCGGGGAAGGTTCAGCCCATTTATGTTTAAAGGAACGATTTTCAGCACTGGTGGCTATTCGGCTGAATATGGACAGGCCCTTTCATCGGTTCTGTTATTGAATACCAATGATATGCCGGAAGAAGACCAGCTTGATTTATCGTTTCTGTCCATTGGCCTTGAGATGGCCGGAACAAAAAAATGGAACTCCGGCGCCGTCACTGGAACCTTGTCATACAACAACCTGGCTCCATACATGAGCCTGGCTCCCCAGAATTACGACTGGTCAAAAGCTCCTGAATCAGCCTCTGCTGCCTTAAGTATCAGGCAAAAGACAAGCAAGACGGGTCTGATAAAGGTTTATTCAAGTTTTGATAACGGCCATTTTACACTTCGACAACAAAACCTGAATCCTGGGGGACAACCGCTTGATTACAAACTTGCCAACGACAATATCTTTATGAATGCCTCCTGGCACGATCAACTGGGTGAAAAATGGGCCATGACTACCGCTGCTTCGTTCACGGATAACAAAGATGATATTCACTTTGACCAAACCGCGGTTGTCAAACAAATTCAAGGAACCCATGTTAAAAATGTTGTCTCCTATCCGTTCAGCGAAAAGTTTATGTTGAAGTTTGGAGCTGAACTATTTGCCAAAACATTTACCCAACATGTACAAATGCCTACTGAGATTCACGACAATACCTTTACCAATCATACCTTTTCTGGA
>DASXUZ010000234.1:0-1813 GCA_036504555.1 Prolixibacteraceae bacterium
GATGGTGGTTGACCAGAATTATGGGTATGTAAATATTGTAAGCCTCAGCAAGCATCTGCCAGCAATCCTTGAAATGACTGAAAACATGATCAAGCATCCTGTTTTCCCAACCTATGAACTGGAAGTGATGATTGACAAAAACAAGCAGAAATTCCTGCTTGAAAATGAAAAAGTACGCACACTTTGCCAGAAGAAATTCTCACAAGTGATGTTTGGCAATGCCCATCCTTATGCCATCAAGAATAAACTGGAAGATTTTGAGCTCATCAACCGCGACGTATTGATGCAGTTTTATCAATCGTATTATCACTCGGCCAACTGCCGCATTATTATAGCCGGAAAGGTGGACGAAACGGTTTTAAATATGATAGAATCGCATTTTGGGGGAACAGACTGGCAACGACCTTCTTTGCAGGAGCCTGTCTTTGACATTTCTCCTGATGCGCAGAAATACCACTTTGTCGAAAAGGCCGATGGTTCGCAATCTGCTCTCAGGATTGGAAAGTTTTGGGTCAGTAAAAGTCATCCCGATTACCATGCCCTGTCAGTTCTTGTGACCATTTTAGGAGGCTATTTTGGTTCCAGGTTAATGGCCAATATCCGCGAGGAGAAAGGGTACACCTATGGGATCGGTAGTTTTGTCCTGTCGTTGAAACATGCAAGTTACCTGATTATCTCCACTGAAGTTGGAAACGAGTATGTGGAACCAACGCTCAGGGAGGTTTCCCTGGAGATGAAAAGGCTCCAGACCGAACTGGTTTCGGAGGATGAACTGGAAACAGTAAAAAGTTACCTGCTGGGTGAATTCCTGCGTGATTTCGATGGTCCTTTTGCCCTTGCGGGAAGTTTCAAAGCCATCAATGATTTCGAGCTCGATTATTCATTTTATGACCATTATCTGACAGTCCTGCGCAGCCTCACTTCCCAGGATCTGATGCGCCTTGCCCAGCAATACCTCGATCCTGAAGATTGCTATACGGTGGTAGCAGGACATAAAAATCAATAGTTCTTCTCAAAAAGGTCTTGGGGTTGATTTTGCGATTGAGTGGTGGCTGGTATAGAGATATAAAATGTGGAGCCTTTTCCCTTTTCAGATTCCAGCCATATTTTACCACCAAGTAATTCCGTTAAACCTTTTGCAATAGGAAGCCCCAGACCAGTGCCCTGGTACTGGCGGGTATCTGCATTGTCGACCTGATCGAAGTGGCCAAAAATCCTTAGTTTGTTTTCTTCAGATATTCCTATTCCTGAATCTTTTACAAAGAAAATGAATTCGTTATCTCCCTTTTTAAGTCCAACCGTAATATGGCCATGAGATGTAAACTTCACTGCATTGTCAATTAATTGATGCAATATCTTGCCCAATAATTCACCATCGGTATAAGCCATGTAATCATTCCTGGGATTAGGTCTTTTTACCATTAGGATCAGGTCCTTCGCCTGACAGGCTTCTTCAAATTTTTCGATCACTTTGTCAATCAGGTTTTCCAGGAAGGTTCTTTTTCGCTCAATCTTCTGATTCCCTGAGGTGAGTAGCGAAATGTCCATGAAATTGTTCACTGTATTTAATAGCCGGTCACTGCTATCGTTCAACATCTGGTAATACTTTTCTTTTTGTTCTGCCGGGAATTCAGGATTTGACAATATCTGTCCAAAACCCAGGATTCCGTTCAGTGGGGTACGTATTTCATGGGAGACATTGTTCATAAAGGCGGTTTTCAGCCGATCGCTGGCTTCGGCATTTTCCTTGGCTTTGATCAGTTCATGCTCGGTTCTTTTTTTCTCTGTAATATCAATGTTGACGCCATGTAAT
>DASXUZ010000235.1:0-8323 GCA_036504555.1 Prolixibacteraceae bacterium
ATGTATCTGTAATCTAACTGTAATGTATCTGTATTGTACATTACAGATACATTACAGTTAGATTACAGATACATTACAGAAGCAAGGTACCCGGCAGGGGGCAAAGGCCCTTCGCATACAGGCAAACGGAGAAAAAGGATATCCTGATCGATTGCGTTTTCGGGCTTCATTTATTAAATTGAGCCACATTGAAACAATTAAATTTGCATCTTCGCTCAGATCGAGCTATTTTTGTCATAAAACCGTTTGGAGTGAACATAGATAACCTTTTTCGAAAGAAATCCATTTCTCATATATTGGGCGATGCCGATCTTATTAGCCAGGACAAGGGCGGTATGAGACGCAACTTAAGGGTTATTGACCTGACGGCTTTTGGTGTTGCTGCCATTGTGGGGGCCGGTATTTTCAGTACCATCGGCAATGCGGCGGCCAGCGGTGGTCCGGCAGTATCACTACTTTTTGTATTTACTGCCATTGCCTGTGGCTTGTCTGCCATGTGTTATGCAGAATTTGCCGCCTCCATCCCCATTAGCGGAAGTGCCTATACGTATGCCTATGCCAGTTTTGGCGAACTCATTGCCTGGATCATCGGCTGGGATTTGATCATGGAATATGCCATTGGAAACATCGCCGTTGCGATCTCCTGGTCGGGTTACTTTACCGGCTTAATGGCTGGGCTGGGAATCAATATTCCGGCCTACCTTTCTACTGACTTCCTAACGGCATCGCGCGGATTTGAGGCAGCATCCACAGCCATGAATGCAGGGACCCCGTTTGCCGATCTGAGTCCGGCTATCCGGGATGCTTTTGCGGCATGGACCAATGCGCCCCAATTGGGTGGCTTTCATTTAATAGCCGATATACCAGCCTTGCTGATCGTTTTTATCATCACATGGATTTGTTATATCGGCATCAGGGAATCGCGCATTACCAATAACTTTTTCGTGCTTCTCAAGGTGGCTATCTTATTATTAGTCATCGGAATAGGTGCTTTCTACGTGAAGCCTGAAAACTGGAGCCCCTTTGCGCCCAATGGAATTCCCGGGGTATTGAAAGGCATTTCAGGGGTATTTTTTGCCTACATCGGCTTTGATGCCATCTCTACCACGGCTGAGGAATGCAAGAATCCACGGCGCGATTTGCCCTTGTCGATGTTCTACGCCCTGCTGATAACCACCATTCTGTATGTATTGATCAGCCTGGTGCTCACGGGAATGGTTCCCTATTATGAACTGGGAGTTTCCGATCCGATGGCATTTGTATTTACAAAACTGCACCTCACCAAACTGTCGGGAGTCATTGCTGCCGGAGCGGTTATTGCCATGGCCAGTGTATTGCTGGTTTTCCAGTTGGGACAGCCACGTATCTGGATGAGTATGAGCCGCGATGGACTCCTTCCTCCCATCTTTGCAAGGCTTCATCCCAAATACCGGACACCAGCCTTTGCTACCATCGTAACAGGTTTTGTGGTGGCCATTCCATCGCTTTTCATGAACCTTACCGAAGTGACCGATCTTACCAGTATAGGGACCTTGTTTGCATTCATACTGGTATCAGGGGGGATCATTGTGCTGAATCCTACCGGGAAACAGGAACACGACGGAAAGGGATTTCGGGTTCCGTATGCCGATAGCCGCCGTTATCTGATGTTGATATGGGCTGCTGTGTTGTTAATAATTTGGATTTCTGACCTGAAAGTTATCAGCCAGGTTTTAATTCATACAAGCGGCTCTGAAATCGTGGCAATGGTAGGAGATCATTTTCCTTTCCTCATATTTTGCCTGGTTTCAATCATCATCACTTTTCAGGCAGTCACAAAAAGGTGGTCACTTATACCAGTTCTTGGACTGCTGACCAACTTATATCTCATGAGCGAGTTAGGGGTAACCAACTGGTACCGTTTCGGCATTTGGCTGGTAGTGGGACTACTGATATATTTTTCATACGGGGTAACCCATAGTCGGTTGAAGTCACAAGATGAACAAAATAATGAAAAGATATGAGCTCAATTTTATCAAACATCCGAATCAGGAGTATTGAACCTTCAGATAATCCTGAATTGGCTGTCATTGTAAGGGATACCCTCACTGAATTTGGAGCAAATGTTCCGGGAACAGTCTATTTTGATCCAACGACCGATGCCCTGTACGAATTGTTTCAAACTCCCAAGTCGGCTTATTATATCGCGGAAATGAATGGGAAAATGGTAGGTGGTGGCGGCATTTATCCTACGCAGGATTTGCCACAAGATACCTGTGAACTTGTAAAAATGTACCTGCTTCCTGAAGCTAGGGGAATCGGATTGGGCCGTCAGATGATGGAACGTTGCCTCGAAACTGCCAGGCTAAGTGGATTCCAGCAAGTTTATCTGGAAACCCTGCCTGAATTGAAACAAGCGGTAAAAGTGTATGAGAAGTTTGGATTTGAATACCTATCGGCCCCGCTGGGTAATTCAAAACACTTTGGCTGCGGATTGTGGATGTTGAAGAAGTTGTAAGGCAGAAAGTATAAAGTATAAAGTTTAAAGTTTAAGGTCAATTTACCCACTGATTATTCAAATGCGAGTATCCAGGAACTTTTAACTTAAACTTTTTCTTATACCCTTATATCCATCCTTGCAAAAGGAACGGTATCCATGCCGATAAACTCGCCCTTCAGATATTTGAAATGGCCCGTCATGGCAATCATGGCCGCATTGTCGGTGGTGAAGGCAAACTTGGGGATGTGCATTTTCCACCGGTATTTGACTGCAGTTTCCATTAACGCATTTCTCAATCCTGAATTGGCAGAAACACCTCCGGCGACGGTTATCTCCTTGATGCCGGTTTCCTTGGCAGCCTTAATCAGCTTGTCCAATAAGATATCGATGATGGTTTTTTGAAGGGAGGCGCACAAATCAGCCTTCCGTTCTTCAATAAAGTTTTCATTTTCTTTCAGCCGATCACGAAGGAAATACAGGAAGCTTGTTTTCAGTCCGCTGAAACTATAATCGAAATTGGCTACCCGTGGTTTTGCGAATTGAAAGGCATTCGGGTTTCCTTCTTTGGCCAGCTTATCTACAAAGGGGCCGCCGGGATATGGAAGTCCCATCACCTTGGCACATTTGTCGAAGGCTTCACCCGCAGCATCATCGATGGTTTGGCCAATAACTTCCATGTCAAGATAGTCGTTTACCTTGATAATTTGTGAATTTCCACCAGATACCAACAGGCACAGAAATGGAAAGGTGGGCGGATTGTACGGTTCGTTGTATTCCTGGATAAAATGAGCCAACACATGGGCCTGAAGGTGGTTGATTTCGATCATTGGGATGCCGGTTGCAAGCGAAAAACCCTTGGCAAAAGAAGTTCCGACAAGCAATGAACCCAACAATCCGGGGCCGCGGGTAAACGCGATGGCAGTAATCTCTTCGGTGGTGACACCAGCCAACTTAATGGCCTGATCAACTACCGGTATAATGTTTTGCTGATGGGCCCGACTGGCCAGTTCAGGAACTACACCACCGTATGATTCGTGAACCTTCTGTCCGGCGATAATATTTGAAAGCAGGAATCCGTTTTTTATTACAGAAGCGGACGTATCGTCGCAGGAGGATTCGATGCCTAAAATCAGGATGTCTTTTTCTTTATTCATTGATTTCAATAAAAAGCCTGTTCGATCGTTTATTTCTTCAACAGACTGGTTTTTATCAGTGTATTTGTATTATTTTGCTCAACAATTCGAACGACAAAATTATCAAAAAATCACTCAAAATAGGATTGTCAGTTGTGGGCTCGGTATTAATCATGCTCATTTGTTCCTGGTACGTGCTTCAAAGTCCGGCAGTACAGACTTATCTAGTCCGTAAACTAACCGAACATTTCTCGCAGAAGTACAATACCACAGTTACAATTAAAGGGGTGTCCATTTCTTTTTTCAACAAGGTCATTCTTGAAGATGTGCTGGTAATGGACAAAAACAACGATTCGCTTTTGTTTGTTCATGAACTGGTAGCAAGCATCCAATCGTTCAACATTAAAAAACGAACTGCCGGAATCGATCATCTGGAACTGAATAATACGCTTCTTGCCATCGATACAGACTCCGCAGGAACGGCAAATTACCAGTTCCTGGTTGATTTATTCGCAAAAAAGGATGCCCCCAAAACCACTGATAGCCTTCAGTTCAACTTTGACATGAAACGCTTTGATTTTAACAATGCCTCTGTGAGTTATGGTTACCGTGATAGTACCGGCCATCATATAATTGACCTGAGGAATATTACATTGGGTATTTCTGATTTGGAACTTCAATATGAAAAAATAGCCTTTTTGATCACGCAGCTCCAGTTAAATGATCACAAAGACTTCCAATTGCAGAATTTCTCTGCCCGGTTTATTGCAACTCCCGATTCGATCAATCTCATGAATCTTCATGCCTTAACTACCAATTCCGAAATCACAGAACTGAATGTCAGGATAGACAAAAAGAAAACGGGTACTGAATTTGACTTGAAAAAGATGAAAGTCAACCTGGATTTGAAAAAATCGAGGATCAGCTTAAAGGATATAGGCATGATGCTGCCTTTCCTTAAAGGAATGGATGAAAATGTGGATGTGTCGGGTCAGGCTTCAGGCACCTTGACTGATTTGAAAGGGAAAAATATTGTACTTAGCATAGGTAATAATACACAATTGGCATTCGATTTATATCTCAGTGGACTGCCGGACCTTGCAAATACCTATATGCACATTGATCTCAAGCAATCGTTTGCCGATTTCAACGATCTCAGCAAGGTTAAACTTCCCGATAATTTTCCCCTTCAACAGTTGACAATCCCTGCACAACTTCTACAGGCAGGAATTATTGAATACAAGGGAAATTTCACTGGCTTCTTTAGTGATTTTGTGGCATTTGGAACGTTTAAATCCAAATGGGGCATGTTGACCACTGACTTGTCGTTTATTCCTTCGGAAGGTGAAAAGCTGAAGATCAACGGAAAGTTAAGAACTGTCAATTTCAAAATCGGGGATTTGGTTGGTTCAGACTTACTTGACGGGATTACTTTTAATGGGAATATTCAGGGAATATTGAATCAACAAACCAACAATTTCTCAGCCAAGGTTTCAGGCAAGATAGACAGTGTTTTTGTCAATAATTATCAATACAAAAACATTCAAATGAACGGTGATATCCTCAATAAGGAATTTGAAGGATTCATGTTGGTTGATGACCCCAATTTAAAATTAAGATTCGACGGTAAGTTTGATCTAAACGTTCCAGTTCCGGTATTCAATTTCGATATGCTTCTGGAAAATGCCAATCTCAGGGCACTGAATCTTGATCATACGTTCAAACATTCAGAAATCTCGTTTGCCTTGAATGCCAATTTTACTGGTAGTAACATTGATAATCTGGACGGTTTTATGCATTTCAGCAAAGGCGCATACGTCAATGAGAATGGCCCGGTTTCGTTTGATGATTTTGATTTGAAGACCTTCTACGAAAATGAACCAGTATTGCAGTTAAGATCTGATTTCCTGGATGCCGACATCCGTGGACAGTATGAGCTGCACAATCTCCATAACTCGGTCAAACAGATTATTACACATTTTCTTCCATCTGCAGGCCTCCTTTTCCCTCAACAGAAGGTGCAAAATGACTTTGATTTCAAGGTCGTTTTAAAAGATGCAAATCGCTTTACGAAGGTGTTGATGCCTGATTTAATGTTGAATACAGCTGAGATAGATGGAAGTGTAAACTCAGTTAAAAATTTATTGACGGTCAATGCCACTTTCCCTGAAATTCAATATCAGGGCACCAAATTTCACAAATTCACATTCAATGTTTACAGTGATTCGAAATTGAATATTCGAAATAAAGTAGAAGATATATCCATAGGCGATAAGTTCAAAGTTTACAATCTTTCCCTGACTTCAGAAGCCGAAAAGGACGTACTGGATTCAAAACTGGCATGGAATAATTATGGTTCCGTTTCTTACAGTGGATCCTTGAATACCAGTACCACATTTTTCAAGCAAAAGAATTCGCCTCATATGGTGATTGCGGTTAAGCCAACCCGTATTTTGCTGGCTGATAGTGTGTGGCAGATCAATTCGGCACTGATTAGCATTGATTCAACATTGATCAAGGTAAATCAGCTAAAATTATCGAATCATGGTCAATCCATTATGGTTGATGGCTCAATAGATAAAAATCAAAACGATAAATTGAACATTCATTTTAACCAGATCGATCTAAACTCGCTCAATACCTTTATTGCTGGAAATATAAAGCTTGCTGGTACGCTGAACGGGAGCTTTTCGATTTTTGACATTTATCGAAGGGCCTTGTATCTGGCGGATCTGAAAATTGATGGGCTCGGTCTACTGGGGCAATCCATTGGTAATGCATCGGTTCAGAGCCGTTGGGATCGGGATGCTGAAGAAATAAATGCCGAATTGCTTGTTAATTCAGAAGAAAAAAAGACACTGCAGGCTTACGGAATCTACAATCCGGCCAAAGACAGTCTGTCAGTCAATACCGATTTTAATCATTTTTCATTGTTGATCCTTCAACCGCTGTTGGGCAGTAGCTTTTGCAATTTTCATGGAGATGCAACCGGAAAGGTACGTGTATATGGACATCTTGATCATATTCAGCACCAGGGAGCTTTGTATGCCGCCAATGCCGGATTAATGCTTTCAGAATTGCAGGTAAATTATACCATGAACGATTCAGTTAAGTTCTCAGATGATAAAATTATATTTCCCCAAATGAAGATAACTGATGATTTCAAAAATTCAGGTATTTTTAATGGGTTTATTCAGCACCAGACTTTTTCAAAGATGGTTTATGACTTGTCTATCAAATCCAACAGGATCATGGCCATTAATACCACCTCTGCCAACAATGAACAGTTTTACGGAAAGACCTTTGGCAGTGGGAATGTAAGGATTACGGGAAAAGGGGCAAGTGTATTGATTGATGGAGTTGCTCGTACTGAAAAAGGTACCGATATGAATATTTACCTTGAATATGAAGATCAAGCCAGGCAATACGATTTCCTGAGTTTTGTAAAGCATGGATTCCAGGTAGATGGTCAAACGAAGAAAGCTCCTGCAGGCAAATCGGATTTACAGATGAAATTCAATGTTGAAATTACACCAGAAGCAAGGGCGCAACTGATCTACAATTCAAAAATCGGTGATGTGATCCGTGCCCATGGTTCATCTGAAAATATGCAGATTTACATTGATAACAATTCTAATATTACCATGTTTGGTGAATATACCGTTGAAGAAGGGGATTATCTATTTACCTTGCAAAATGTGATCAATAAGAAATTCGAAATTCAGCAGGGCGGTACAATCCAGTGGAATGGTGATCCAAACAATGCAGTCGTTGACCTCAAAGCAATATACAGGCTGAAGGCATCGCTGAAAGAACTGTTCATGGATTCGTATAAAGACATCGACAATCAACGGATACCTGTTTTATGCAAAATTGAACTTACCAGGAATCTCAGTAACCCTGATATTAAATTTGATATTGAGTTACCTTCTGCAGAAGACCGAATCAAAAATGGTATCAAACAGTTTGTCAGTTCAGAGGAAGATATGAACAAGCAAATGTTATCGCTCCTGGTACTAGGCAAATTTTATACCGCAGAAGCCAATAACCGCTTGGTGGGATCAACAGCTTCAACGGCCAGTGAATTGCTTTCCAACCAGTTTAGCAACTGGCTATCTCAGATCAGTAAGGATTTTGATGTGGGTGTAAATTACCGCCCGGGAGATCAGATCTCTAATGATGAAGTGGAATTGGCACTTAGTACCCAGATGTTCAATAATAGGGTAAGTATCAATGGAAATATTGCCAATAATTCTTCGCAGAAGATAAATGCCAATAGCAATGGACTGGTGGGAGATGCTGATGTAAATGTTAAACTTACCAGAAATGGCAAACTTCAGTTGAAAGCATATAATCATGCCAATAATAATCTCATATACGAAACTTCTCCTTATACACAGGGCGTTGGAGTGTCGTACCGCGAGGATTTTAATGATTTTGAAGAGCTATGGCAGAAGGTTAAAAATATTTTCAAACAGAAATCAGTGAAGCAAAAACCAGCAAATAAATAGAATCTGATTTTTTGGCCTAAAAATTGTATGTTTGCGAAACATACTATTAAGAGCGAAGTCTCGTTTTCTTATTAAAATTGAATCTAAAACAAAATGCATATGCTGAATTTTATCATCTTACAGGCTAGTCAAAATTTGACCGAAGGATTAAAAGTTGCGGCTAAGGCGACGCATCCAGAGGGAGTTAAATTGGGATTCAT
>DASXUZ010000236.1:0-24609 GCA_036504555.1 Prolixibacteraceae bacterium
TGGGGATTGATCCGAAATTACCCTCATCAGAAAAATACAAACAACTTGGACAAAAATCCGGTGGAAAATCAATGATTGGATTTAGTTGGCAGCTTTGGAATATGCATATCGACAAAGAAGAAGAAATGGCAAAAACCAAAGAAAGTCTGGATAACTGGCAAGTTCCATTAAACCAGATCTTATTTGGCCCACCAGGAACAGGGAAAACATACAACACTATTAACGAAGCTGTTCGTTTGGTTGAAAAACTTTCAGAAGAAGCTTTTAGCCTAAAATACGCTGATGACAGAAAGGCCATACGGCAATCCTATCAACAATACATTGACAACGGCCAAATTGCATTTTGTACATTTCATCAGTCTTTCTGCTATGAAGATTTTATCGAAGGCATAAAACCGGTAAAACCAACGGATGAAGATAAATTTCTAAAATATGAAGTTAGACCGGGCATTTTTCTGGATATAGCCCGAAGATCTGTAAGTCGGTTACAATCAGAGGCAAACAAGGAAAAGTCGTTTCTTTCACTTTCAAATGCCGAATTTACAAAAGCTGTTTTCTATAAGGTTTCCTTGGGAGATATTAACATTCAGGAAGAACAGCAGATTTATGACTATTGCATCAAAAACAATTGCATAGCAATAGGGTTTGGCGAAGGGATTGATTTTACGGGGAAGTCAGAAACAGAAGTAACCGAAATAGTTAGGGTCTCGAATTTAAGCAACTTTACTTCTCAGGCGATTAATTATTTTAAGAACTACTTGAAGGTTGATAACTACGTAATTGTATCGAAAGGAAATTATTTGGTACGTGCAATAGGAATAGTGACTGGGGAATACGAGTTTAACCCAGAAAGTCCAATTGGTTATAACCACTTCAGAAAAGTAAAATGGATTACCAGTAATGAAGAAATTCCGGTCAGTGATTTGTATCAGAAAAGTTTCTCTCAACAAACCATTTATAAATTGAACCAGGAATGGATTGTCAGAGATTTTTTCTCCTCTGCTAAAATTGTATCAAAACAGATAGTGCAAAAGCCTCAAAATTTTGTATTAATCATCGACGAGATTAACCGGGGAAATGTGTCTCAGATTTTTGGGGAACTAATAACCCTGATTGAAGAGGATAAGCGGGCAGGAGCATCAGAAGCATTAAGTGTGATACTACCCTATTCAAAAGAAGAATTTTCAGTTCCGGCTAATCTTTATCTGTTGGGAACGATGAATACTGCCGACCGCAGTATTGAATCTATGGATACCGCCTTAAGGCGCCGTTTCTCATTTAAAGAAATGCCATCTGATCCGGGACTTGTAACGAATCTACATGCCAAAATACTGGCGACTGGGTTACAAAATCTTCAAAAAGAAATTGGCGTGGCATTGTCCGGAGAAATCGAATCTGAATTGGCCAAGTTATTTGTCGAAGACAATTCACTAAATACAATTAAACAGGATTTTACTGATAAATATATCTCAACAGGTTCTGGTGACATTGATATTAAGGGATTGGCTACCGATTTGAAAGACAGGAATTTATTAATGATTGATTTTGAATCAATGCTTATCGCAATGAATAGCCGATTAGAAAAATTAATTGATAAAGACCATACCATAGGCCACGGTTTCTTCATGTTAATTGCCGAGAGCGTGTTGCCATATATTGCATTACAAGATGTTTTTGAAAATAAAGTGATTCCATTGTTGCAAGAGTTTTTCTTTGGTGATTTTGGCAAAATAGGTCTCGTTTTGGGAGAAACGTTTATTGAGAAGCAAGAAAACAAAAAGTTAAAATTTGCTTCATTTCGTGGTTATGACCCTCAGGTTACCAGGGATTTAGAGGAAAGAAGCCTGTATCGGATTAAAGATAGGTCAGATTGGAATTTTTTTAGCATATACCAATAAATTTATGCCACCCATTCAGGTTTTTGAACACGAGTCTATTTATACTTTTCCGGACAAATCGGGTCGATTGGTCACCAAGGAACAATTAGACAAACTATATCGGTTTAACGATGAGAATGGAAATAAATATTTCACTGGCATTCGCAATGGAATACGGTTTAATAGTTATGTTGGTGTTATACAGGTTGGAAATCTTATTATAGAAATCTTACCCAAAATAGATAAGGTTAAACCGGATGATGATTCCTCAAAGAAACAATGGCATAATGCATTGCTTCAAATGCTAGCAACATGCAAAAAAATTAAAATCGACAGTATCTTTGAAGCTCAATTGGCATTTCGGAACCAATCTCTGCTGGAGATATATTTCAAACAATATTTAGATGAGATTGAAGGTCTTATTCGCATGGGCCTTATAAAAAAGTATCATTTAAAATCAGGAAACCTTTTTGCATGGAAAGGCCGCATGGATTTTGGAAAAAACATTCAGCAGAATTTGGTACATCAGGAAAGGTTTTATACTCATCATCAAACATACGACCATGAGCATTTGATCAATCAAATACTGCTGTATGCTTTAAATATTCTAAAAAATTTGGTCAATAATTCAAGTTTAAAAGACAAAGCCGTTCGTCTTTTAATGAGTTTTCCAGAAATAAAATCAATCCCAATTCAGGAGTTTCATTTCAATCAGCTACAGCCATCAAGAAAAACGGTTCCTTTTAATCAGGCTTTGGTTCTTGCTAAAATGATCATCTTAAATTATTCACCCGATATTTCTGCCGGGAATGACAATATGTTGGCACTATTATTCGATATGAATAAGCTTTGGGAAGAATACATTTATCGAATGCTCATTAAAGATATTCCAGTTGGCTATGAAATAATCTATCAGGATGGACAGGAGTTTTGGGAAAATAGAACCATTCGTCCAGACTTGGTTATTCATCGTTCGTTTGCTGATGGTAAGAAAGAGACCTATTTAATTGATACAAAATGGCGAATACCGGAAAACAATCAACCATCAGATGATGAATTAAAACAGATGTACGCCTACAATATGTATTGGGAAGCATCCAGAAGTATGCTTTTATATCCTGAAATAAGCCCACAGATTGAGGAATTTGGCAAGTTTCATAAGGGTCGATTATCTAATAACCATTGTAAAGTAGGCTATATTTCGATATTTGATAAAGATGGTAATCTTGATAGGAATATTGGCTCGGAAATTCTAAAAAAGCTGTGATAGAAACTCTAATTAATTGAAATCCATAACTTATTTAATAAACCAACCTATGAAAATTAAGATTTTAAAAGAAGATATTGTCGGAGGTATCAAAGAAAGTCTTGATCCTATACTTGCTAAAGAAAAGGTATTTGAAAGTGGTAATTTTCGAAATACTAACATAAAAATAGAAGATATTGATAGAAAGAATAGTCGTTTAAAGGACTATAATTCTGAAGTTCATTATGAATTTTTTTTTAAAGGTAAAGAACAGGAAATAATTGTGGGCATTCACTTTGTGGTAATAATTGAAAAAGCAAAAATACTTTTTTAAAAGATTACTAAATCTTCTGAATTTCCAAAAGATTTAGTAGAACCTGATAAAAGTGCCAGAGGAGGAGAATTAATTATTTTATTAAAAGATAGAGGGATACCATATAGCCACAATTATAATGCGATTGCAGATGAGATAAATGGACAACTAAAATTGTTAAAGTATAATATGGATAAGATTTTAAAATAACATACAGCTAAGCCTATAATAGAATATAAAGTAAAAGTTATTAAGCGATCTAAAAGACTCGGAAATACCGGTAATATTCATTGATAAGTATAATTTCATAAATATCATGGATATCCCAAGTACAGATGATAACTTTAGCATCATAATATTTGGCAGTTCCATAGATGATCTTTCATATATTTAATACGCACAATTGTTTATTATTATATTGAAAGGGAAAATGAGGATATCAAATCGGTTTTGAAAAGGGAAAAAGAGATATTTGAAAACAATGGATTAAATTTTAATAAATAACAATATAGGCATATATCCTAAAACTAATGAACATGCCTAAACCTAACACCTTCAGCGCCCTTAATTTATTGGACACGGTCATCGAGTTTACCGGCATGACTCCGGATTCAAAGGAATGGACCTTTGAAAGGCAAAAGGAGAATGCACCGAGGCTGGTCAGGCTGGAGCAAATCAGGACAATGATGGATACCTTTGCTTCTGAAATGCAAGCAGACGAAAGCTATGGGTAACCATTAAGAAACTAACATCGAGGCTATGAGAAAAAAACCTGAATATGTATTTAGAATTTTAGGAGAAGGCGGAGGAATAGGCATCTCGCGCATGACGATCAACGGACAGCAACGGTTTCTGACTGCCCACCATGAATTTGATCCCTCCGATGAAGGGCTGGAAGTCAATAAAGAAATCGGGTATTCCAGCTTTGAGGAGGCCTTCACATATGTCAGCAAATATCCCTGGCACTTGCTTTATATGGAAAGGGTGCATGAAGATTACCGGATTTTTGTGCTCGACCGGTTAATGGAGGTATTGAATGGCGAACGCGGAGACGGTAGTTATTATAGGGAGAGAAAACGAGAGGACCACCAGGAATTGTTTTCGGTTAGGATCTTCCAGGACGCCTCCGGAGTGTGGAGCTATTCGTTTGAAAAGATCGATCCTTCACCGAAGGACAAGGGGTATAAATAGAGCGATTCAATCATTGAACCCACTCCCAAAAACCAAATAAATAAATTCAAACACAAAGACACAAAGACATGGAGATATAAATAATTGATAAACTGATCTTTGTATCTCCGTGTCTTTGTGTTCAAATTTGTTTATTCGACTTTTTTACACCCTCTTGACCGATGATCTTTCCACACCAGCGGGTTTAGGCGGTTTACTGAGCGGGTGACCTGGAGTCACCTGCTCAGTAAGGGTTCCTATTTTAAAGCCACTGTCTTTTTAAGTTTGATATCCCCTGCAGAAGCGCCTACCTGCAGTTCAATGGTACAAAGATCATCGGCCCAGGCCTGGTTGGCTACCTTCCAGTACTGCAGGTTTTTGACAGGAATCTGAAGGGTGACGCTTTTGCTTTCTCCTGCCTTGAGCGGAACCCTTGAAAAGGCCTTCAGCTCTTTCACCGGCCATTCCACCGAAGGATTCACCCGGTGGACATACACCTGAACGACTTCATCGGCTGCAACCTTGCCCGTATTTTTCACTTTTACTGACACGCTGATGACATCGTTTGATCCGTATTGCTTCTGATCGGTTTTCAGGTTCGAGTAATCAAAAGTCGTGTAAGTCAGACCGTAGCCAAAGGGATACATCACTGCTTTGTTTTTGGTGTCAAACCAGCGATAGCCTACCAGCGACTCTTCTGAATAATAGGCGGTGTTGGCAGCTGCTTTTTGTGCCTCTTCTTTTTTGGCCTGTTCTTTCGCAGCCGGATCAGTTTCAGAAACCAGGTTGGCAAACACATCGGCACTCTTTTTTCCCTGTGGATAATTGCCCAGGGCATAGGCAGGCGAATCCTCCAGTTTTACAGGCAAGGTAAAGGGCAGACGTCCGGCGGGAGCAATCGTACCGGCCAGCACATCGGCCAGTGCATTTCCACCTTCCGAACCGTTGAACCATGAAATCAACAAGGCTTTGGAGAGTGGTTTTACGATGTTCAGGTCATTGGGAGCGCCACTGGTGAGCACGGTGACAATGTTGGGATTGACCTTGGCGATTTTCTGAATCAGTTCATCCTGGCCCGAAGGCAGGAAGATGTCTTTGCGGTCGGTGCCTTCGGTTTCCACCGAACGGTTGTCACCCGCGATAAAGATGACCACCGAGGCTTTGGCTGCCACTTCAAGGGCTTCTGCGGCCAGTTTTTCACCCAGGAGCTTCTTTTCCTGGGCCAGTTTTTCAATTTCTTCAGGGCTTCTTCTCCTGAACCAACTGGTTTCAGCCCCCACATATCCTTTGGCAAAGAGGATTTCCGCCTTGCCTTCCAGCTTCTTTTTCAATCCATCCAGGGGGCTCACCTCGTACAAGGTTTTCACCCCTGCACCCAATCCGCCTGAAGCCATGATCTGGGTGGCATTGGCGCCAATCACCGCAATGACGGGCTTATTTTTCAGCGACAAAGGCAGGATTCCTTCATTCTTTAACAGCACGATGGACTTGCTGGCCACCTCATAGGCTGTTTTTTGCTGGGCAGGCTGAGAGGTCATTTGCTTGTTGGCTTCATTTTCAGGAACCGCCTTGATGGCAAGCCTTACCCGAAGGATCTCACGCACCCGCTGATTGATGGTTGCTTCAGAGACCAAGCCGGCATTGACGGAATCGATCAAGGCCTTTCCCATGTATTTCTTGTCGGGCATTTCCACATTGAGCCCGCTTTTGACCGATCCCACGGTGCTGTGGGTACCGCCCCAGTCGGAGATCACCATTCCGGCGAAACCCCAGTCCTGGCGAAGGATCTTGTTGAGCAGCATTTCATTTTCGGCGCACCAGGTACCCCCGATCTTGTTGTAGGCAGACATAAAGCCATAGGCATCGGCCTCTTCAACGGTGGCCCTGAAGGGTGGAAGATAAATTTCACGCAGTGCCCGTTCGCCAATGATTACATTGACCGTTCCGCGGTTGTTTTCCTGGTTGTTCAGGGCGAAATGTTTCACGCAAACAGCGACCCCATGGTCCTGGACACCTTTGGTATATCCAACGGCCAGATTGGAACTCAAACAGGGGTCTTCGCTTAAATATTCATAGGTCCTTCCGCCGGTAGGAATGCGCTGGATATTGATGGCCGGTCCCAGTAGCATGTCTTTGCCGCGAAGGCGGGCTTCTTTGGCCATGGCGGTTCCATATTGGTAGGCCAGTTCGGGGCTCCAGGTGGCAGCCAGAGCGGATCCTGTAGGAAAGAAAGTGGCCTTGTCGGTGTCCCAGCCCAGGCCGGCCCATCCGTCGGGCTGCATTTCTTCACGGATGCCAAAAGGCCCGTCGGCATATTTGATATCGGCCAGGCCCAGCCGTTCAACACCTGCCGAAACGAACATGTGTTTGGCATGGAGCATATTCACTTTTTCCTCCAGGGTCATTTGGCTGAGCAGGCCATCAATCTGCTGATCGTATTGCAGCAAGGAGGATTTGTGGGTCTTTTCCGCTGGAAACACTGCCAGGGGCAAGGCAAGGACTGCAAAAGTTAAAATCTTGGATATTTTCATGAGTTGATATGTTATGAATAGGATTTAGATGGATCTTGATTATTTATTTTGGTTGATTATCATTGGTAATCAAAATGGCTGTAAAATTACTGTAACAGACAAATGAGTTGCTTTCCCGATAGATTATTCCAATTGTAAAATTACTACCGTTAACTTCCTTTGTATGAATGCTGATAACCTTTTAGTTCTGTTTTTTGAAAGAACCATTCACTTTGCTTTCCTCCCAACAATAGTTTTTAACTCCTTATAAACTAAATCAACGAAGTTAACGTCATTGCCGATTAATCGGGATGGCTCATTTCATCCAAAAAAGTAAAAATGAACCAATAAGGCACAAAGGAAAATTTTTTCGTGTCTCAGTTAATGTGAGAAAGAAATGCTCATGGCTCGTTTCAAACTGCAAAAATTGCAGCACTTGCGGAACTGCATAATTGTTGAATCCTTGCCTGCGCGGCTAGCTCATGATTAGAGAAAAATGTGCTGATTATCCAAATTGTATTTCTTCGAAACAACCTAATTCCCCATTGCAGGTGGCCGAAAGATATCACCTGCCTTGCTCAGGGGGAAATCACTTCCTTGCTCCTATTTCTTATTTTTTTGAAATTCTATATTCAATATGGAGTAAGAAATTTTTCGCTATTCCGTTAAGTTTCCTGCCTGAAACTGAAGGAAAGAATAGAGTATTGATAAAAAAATGGGATGAAAGATTTTACAATGTGATTCTTTTTCACTTATTTAGGATCGCATTGTGAAAAAAGCAACCATTAATTGAAAAACGATTACCGATGAAAGAAAATGAATTGCAACGGTATTTTAGAACTCAATTTTGATCAAATCAAGAAAATAAGGTAACATGGAAGGAAAACAGTTGGATTTATTCAATTCTCAGGATTGGACTTTGAACCTTATCGTTAACGATACTTTTCCGAATAACGAATATTCTGAATTGGAATACAAAGCTGCTTTGGGAGGTTTTCCGAACGATTTCTGGAAAACTTATTCAGCTTTTGCAAACACCAATGGAGGGGTCATCGTATTGGACACCTCCGAAAACAATAGGGATACCTCCGAAAACAACAAGTATACTTCTGATAGCAATAAGTTTACCTCTGATAGCAATAAGTTTACTTCCGGAAACAATAGGGACACCTCCGGAAACAATAGGGATACCTCGGTAGACTTAAGAGATACCTTAACTGAAAATGAAAAGAGATCATGGGTAAAGAAGGAAGAAATGGAAAATATGATCTTAAATGTTTGTAAATCAGAATTTAAAACCTTAGAGGAGTTGGCAATGAATATAGGCAGAAATGCCAAATACGTTAAAAATAATATTATCCCCAAGCTAATAGAAAGTGGAAGGTTAGAAAGATTATATCCAACTATAATTAATCATCCGCACCAGGCATATAAAACAAAAGAATAAAAACAAAGAGCTTTAGGGTTGGATGTATGTATTAGATCTTTATTAGAACAAAAGTTTATTCTAATTCTGTAATTGCAGATATTCAGGCTGTTATGGATCTAATTAAAGATGATTCTAAGAAAATATATTAGTTCTACTTTGACAGATTGAGCAAAAAGAACAATTTTAGTTTTTTGATTCTGCCATCTGCGTGTTGTGAAAACATCAGGAGCAACAGCTAGTCCTTCAACCTTCCTCACTTTAGTAACGAAGATCGCAGCCCAGAACCAGGACCATAGTAATGAAGGGCTGACGGTTAATTAGCTTGGTTGCCTCATTGAATAACAGGGACATAAGATTTAAACAAAGCTCTATTATTGACAAGTTTCCTCGTTTTCTAATAATAAGGTCATTTGATTCAGAAAATCTTTAAAATTACACATTGAACTGAATCTGTTAAAGTAGAATTAGACGAATTTCACGAATGGATTTTGGGGGGATAGGTGGAATCGCTTCGGGGGTACAAGTTACTCAACAGGTGACCTGAATAAACAAACTGCAAAAATTGTAAGACTTGCGGAACTGCATAATTGCATAACGCGCGGAAACTTATTTTTAAAAATAGTATAGCCTGGAGAGTTCTTCTCCGGGCTATTCTTTATAGGAAATAGCCCGGAGCACTTGGGTAAATCAATACCAGCCAATTTAAACAATAGTCCCGCATAATTTGAGCCTGCGCTACTGCGCTATTGCGCTACTGCGGAAGCAGGGATTGGGAATTGGGATTGAATGGTAGGGGAAGAAGAGGGCAAACACGTAGGTTTGCCCGTACGATTAGCCCATGAGAGTTCTTCTCTGGGCTATTTTTTTTGTCCTAAATAGTTCCTCAAGAGTGCTTTTTAGAATTGGTTAACTTCTTTTTATATTTCACACACTTTCAACCACTTGCGATTTTTTAGCCTGGTATCTAGTGGTAAACGGCGCACTTTTTTGGTGCCCCGAATGGTCCTGCCTACCTTTCATGTAACAAAAGTCCAGGAAGGATTTCCTCGAGTAAAATTCAACCAAAACCTTTGTGATGAATGAGTAATGATTGTCGATGAATGATCAACGATTAACCATTCAACAATTAACAATTAACAATTTTAAAAAACAATTATCATGGGAACTATTAAACAAGGTATTTTGGGCGGATTTTCCGGTAAAGTCGGGACCGTCATCGGTAGTGTATGGAAAGGCATCTGCACGATGCGTGCCCTGGCCACCAGTGTTTCACAATCAGACAGCCCGGCTCAGCTGGAGCAAAGGGCCCGGTTCAAGGCAGTGATTGAATTCCTGCAACCGCTCACCGCTTTTTTGCGCATTGGTTTCAAGAACCAGGCCATCAAGATGACCCAGTTCAATGCCGCTATGTCGTACAACCTCGACAATGCCCTCACGGGTGCTTACCCGGTGTTTGACATCGATTATTCAAAGGCAATGGTCAGCCGTGGCAACCTGGCGGTAGCCCTGAACCCTGTAGCTGCTGCAGTAGCCGGCGTGGGGATCGACTTTACCTGGGAAGACAATTCGATGAGCGCTGGTGCGTTGCCGAATGACAAGGTATTGTTGGTGGTGTACAATCCTGCCAAGCAACTGGCCATCACTGTAGAGGCTGGAAACACCCGCGTGAGCGGTGCCCAGTCGGTCAACCTTCCTTCCTTCTTCGAAGGGGACGAGGTGCAGTGCTACATCGGCTTTCAGAATGCGAAGCAGTCAGCTGTATCGAACAGCCAGTATGTCAGCAGCCTGGTGGTGCTGTAGGAGCATGGGGCGAAGGTGGGAAGGTGAGAAAATGAGAAAATGGGAAGGTGAGAAATGTGAAGGTGAGAACGCTCAGGTTCCAGGTTTCAGGTTCCAGGTTCCACGCCACACCCCAGCCCTGATACAGGACCGCTCTTTTTCGGGAGGGCGGTTCTATTTCAATATTCGATTTATTAATAAACAAAAAGACAAACATCATGAAAATTTATATTTCAATTTTGATTTTACTGATCGGGTTGCTGGTCTTAGGAACGAGCGCCAGCCAGGTAATGGCCGGTCATCCCGAACTGGTTTTCGGCCAGTCATCCCGTCTCGAGTGCTTGGGATCGGGATCTCCTGAGGTAGCGGCTCTTACCGGCACTGCCTCTGCCCCATCGACCAAGGCCAGCGTGGCGGGCGATGTTCAGATTGCCTTTGAACAAACCAACGAGGAATCGGAGGCGCCGGGTAATTTCTTTACCAGGAATTGGGGCACTTTGGTCTTGGGACTGCTTGGGTTCGCTGATTTGGTGACCCGGTTAACGCCCACGGAAAAGGATAATTCGATTGTGAATTTCCTGGTCTCGGTTTTCAACGCGATCATCCCCAACCTGAAAAAGGGCGGAGGAAGATTGTAATACAAATTACACGAATTTAGACGAATGACACGAATGACACGAATTTAGACGAATTACACAAAAAAACGAATTACACAAATTCTTCTTAAAACAAGAGATTCCATCGCTTCTCAATAGTGGGAAGCATGGAATTTCAAAAAATAGAGAATTGCACTTATTCAACCATTAAAAAATCAATATCATGGCTATTATTACAAAAAGCATTTTGGGAGGGATCTCTGGCAAGGTCGGGAAATTCGTTTATAGCAGTTGGAAAGGCAAACCTTATGTACGGTCAGCAGCTGAGCATATTACCAATCCAATGACACAAGGGCAGCTGGAGCAAAGGGCTAGGTTTACCCTCATCCTGAGATTCTTAAGACCTCTCACCCTCTTCCTTCGGGAAGGATTCTATCGCAAGCAAGGGTCTATAAGCCCCTTCAATTCAGCCATGTCCTACCATTTAAAAAATGCGGTTGCCGGTACTTATCCGGATTACCGTATTGATTATTCAAAGGTACTGGTCAGCCGTGGCAACCTTCCGGGGGCTTCCAATCCTGCAGCTCGGCTAAGCCCGGCAGGCGAAATTGAATTTACCTGGGAGAACAATTCCATCGACTCTGATGCAATGCCCGATGACAGGGCGCTATTGCTGGTGTACAACTCCAACAAACAAGAGGTGGTAAGCATCGTGGGTGGCAACCTAAGGGTCAATGGGAGCCAGTTGGTCGCCCTGCCATCCACATTTGAGGGTGATGAGCTACACTGCTACATCGCTTTCCAGAACGTGTATAAATTAATTGTATCTGATAGCCAATATTTAGGGCGTATTCGAATATCACGAATTTAGACGAATTACACTAAATACGAATTACACTAATTTAGACGAATTACACAAAAGACGTTCTTTGACATACTGTAAATATGAATGCGGGAAATCAAACTCATTGTCGGGTTAAGGCTAATTGGACGATACGGTTTGTTGGAATCATGATAAGAGCGTCATCCTGAACTTGTTTCAGGATCTCCTCGAACACCTTCAATTCCCCTTTTTAAAGGGTTCGGGCGTATTCGAGGGGATCCCGAAACAAGTTCGGGATGACGCTCTGAATGAGATTCTTGAAGATTGGATCTTCACATTACCTGTTTCTCCACATCCAGAGTAAGCAAACAACCGGATGTCGTATGAATTAAGAAATCGTATGGTTCATTGTTCGGGTGCCAGGTGTTACCAGTTGATTTCGATTTTCTTTCCTTTCGCAAGTGAAATATCCTTTTGCGTACTTTTACAAATGAGCCGGGTGCTGCCTCCGTTTTTAGAAAAGACAGTCACTCGCCTGAGGGCCTTGTTTTCCCATTCCATGGAAATTTCAAAGCCTCCCCGGGCACAAATGCCTTTGACCGAGCCTTCGCTCCAGGCATCAGGCAATGCAGGCAAGAGGCGGATTTCGTTTTCAGATGATTGCACCAGCATCTCGGCTACAGCAGCCGCCCCGCCGAAGTTTCCATCGATCTGGAAAGGAGGATGGGCATCGAACAGGTTGGGATAGGTGCCACCGCCGCGGTGCTTACTGTCTTTGACCCCGTCGGGATCGACATAGCGGAGCAGGGTACGGTACATGGCATAGGCATGATTGCCGTCGGCCAGCCGGGCCCAGAGGTTAATTCGCCAGCCTTTCGACCAGCCGGTTGTTTCGTCTCCCTTTATTTCAAGTGTTTTGCGGCAGGCATCGGCCAGTTCAGGGGTCGCAAGGGGTGAAATCTGGTGACCGGGAAACAGGCCAAACAGGTGAGACTGATGGCGGTGACGGGGATCTTCATCCTCCCAATCGTAGTACCATTCCTGCAGGTTTCCTTTTTTACCCACCTGGTAGGGAAGTAATCTGGATAGTGCAGTTTCAAGCTTTTGGCGGAAATCGGCATCCACATCCAGGACTATTGAAGCATCAAGGGCCTGCTGCAAACAGGCACGGATCATGGCCAAATCAGCCGTGCCGCCATAAAAGGTGGCACCATGGAAACCCGTTGGGCTCACATACTTGTTTTCGGGAGAAGTGGAAGGCGAGGTAATCAGCTTTCCATTCTTGTCTTCCACCATCCATTCGAGGCAGAACTGGGCAGCGCCTTTCATGAGCTCGTAGGCCTGGTTCTTCAGGAAATCCTTGTCCTGGGTAAAGCGGTAATGTTCCCACAAATGGGTGCTTAACCAGGCGCCTCCCATGTTCCAGTCGGCCCACATCGGTTCATCACGTCCATTGCCAACGGGGTTGCTCATGGCCCAGATATCCGTATTGTGACATACCAGCCAGCCATTGACTCCATAGAAAGTCCGGGCAGTGATCTTCCCTGTTTCCGATAGATTTTTGATGAAGCCCAGCAATGGAGCGTGCATTTCTGAAAGGTTGGTATTCTCGGCCAGCCAGTAATTTTCTTCTACATTGATATTTGAAGTGTAATTACTGCTCCATGGCGGATGAACGTATGGGTTCCAGATTCCCTGCAGGTTGGCCGGAACGCCCGGAGTGCGCGAACTGCTGATCAGCAGGTATCGTCCGTACTGAAAATAGAGCACTTCCAGGTTTTTATCCTCTTCGCCTGTGGCATATCGCTTCAGGCGTTCATCGGTGGGCAGATTGGGGGCTTTTGTTTGGCCCAGGTTCAAGCCTACCCTAGTGAAATACTTCTGGTAGTCCTCTGTATGGTCTTTTTTAAGCGTCTTGTATGATTTCCCGAAGGCTTTGTCCAATTGGCTGATGGCTATTTCGGCATCGTTCAGACCTTCTGTGGCGGGGTTCTTGTCGTAACCGTTAAAGCTGGTGGCTACAGAAACCAGGATGATGGCTTCGGTAGCCCCACTGAGCACCAGGGTGCTGTCGGTAGAGGTCAGCTTGCCACCGCTGCTTTTGATCCTGGCCAGTGCTGAAAACCGGATGCCTTTGGGATCACCAGAAGCTACATCCTTGCGGTTGTTGGCTGGCTGGGAAAATCCTTTGGCCGTGATCTTCTGACCGGTTGTTGAGACCTTGCATTTCAGCTGGCTTTCAAATTTCAGGTCAAAACTCAAGGCCCTTTTCTTACTGCTGGTAAGCCTGATGACCATCACCTTGTCGGGATACGAAACAAAGTATTCGCGGGTAAACTTCACCCCATTCACCTCGTATTCCACCCTTGAAACAGCATTGGCAATGTCGAGTTCACGGTAATACTTCTGGGGAGAAATGCTGTTTTTAAAGTTCAGGTATAGCGTTCCCAAGGGGGCATACGATTCAGAATTTTTCCCCTGCAGCTTGCGGTTTAACTGTTCGGCCAGCTGGTAGTCTTCATTTTTTAAAGCTTCCCTTACGGCAGGAAGGTCCTTGTAGGCTTCCGGCTTCATATTGGCATTGACCGGTTCTCCCGTCCAAAGAGTGGCATCGTTGAGGAATATTTTGTCGGAGTTGACCCCTCCAAATACCGAGGCCCCCATCCGACCGTTGCCCAGCACCAGTGATTCTTCAAAATACTGCGCCGGCTGGTGGTACCACAAGGTATGGGTGGATTGGGAGTAAACAGACTTTCCACCTAAACAAAACAGGCAGATGGTTACAATAGTAAAGGTTAGTTTCATATAATTCATATTTTTTAAACACATAGACACATAGGATACATAGAAAAATTTATTTACCACAGATTTATCAGATTGAAACAGATTAATCTTTTTTATCTGAGTCAATCTGAGTAATCTGTGGTGAATAAATTTTCTATGTGTTCTATGTGCCTATGTGTTTGTTTTTCATTTGATTGTTTTCAGTTTTTACTCGATCTTGATCTGTTTGGTATCTTTGGCCAAACTGCCCGATGATGCATTGATGGTGACCATTCCCTTTTCGAAACCTGAACCGACAATGATCATGGCCTTTCCGTAAAAAAGGTTGACATAGTCGGCCTGGAATGGATCGAAGGACTGGGGATTGCCATTCCCCACCCCTGCCAGGTGTCCAGGACCTGAAATTGAAAGTTCGATCTTATTGGTGGCCAGCGGGCAGAGATTGCCGTCTTTGTCCAGCGCTTCAACCAATAGATACGACAGGTCCATCCCGTCAGCATGAATCGTCGAGCGGTCAGGGGTGAGTCTTATCTTGTATGGTTCACCTGCAGTCCGGATGGTTTCCTCGCCGATCACCTCCCCTTCCTTGTAGGCCACTGCCTTGAGTTCTCCCGGCTGGTAGGTGACCTCATTCCACATCAGGCGAAAACGTTCGATGGCCTTTTCTGAATTTGGCTTCTTGTATTTTTTCCCAAGGGACTGGCCGTTGAGAAAGAGTTCGGCGCAGTCGCCGTTGGTATATACAAATACAGGCACCTTATCCACTTTACCGCCTTCCCAGTTCCAGTGAGGCAGGATGTGAACGGTTGGCTCATCCTGTTTCCAGTAGCTTTTGTACAGGTAATAGCGGTCTTTGGGTATGCCGCACAGATCGACGATCCCGAAATAGGAGCTGCGCGAAGCCTCCTTGTCAGTCATTCCATGGCCTTTTGCCCAATCGTTGGTGTAAGGGGTTGGTTCACCCAGGTAATCGAAGCCAGTCCAGACAAATTCACCGGCTACATATTCTTCATCCTGTTGCCACATGAAATCCTCGTCGGGTAGATCAGCCCAGAACGGCACATTCAGATCGTAGGAGCTCACCTGGCGTGCATTGGAGAACTCATCGCGCTTGACCGGCAGGGGCAGCTCATAATAGCCACGGGTACTGACCGTTGAACCCGATTCACTCACGATCACCCCCTTGTTGGGTTCCATCTGGCGGGCCAGGCTGTAGCGGCGGCCGTAGTTCCAGCTATGCACATCATACAAGTCGAAATGACGCCAGGCTGCGCTATTGGTATTGTCGCAGGCCATGGTGACGGGCCTTGTAGGATCGTACTTGCGCACAGCACTGATCATGGTATTCAAGCGCTGGAAGCCATTGTTGTTGTTGTATTGCACATCTGCCATTTCATTTCCCACGCTCCAGATAAATACGCAGGGATGATTGCGGTCGCGTTCAACAAAGTTCTGAATGTTTCGTTGGGCGTATGCATCAAAATCCATGGTCTCATCCAGATCCACCTTTTTATCGTACTTGTCGAAGGCTTCATCGAAGACCAGGATTCCCATTTTGTCGCACAAGTCAAGCAATTCAGGAGCCGGCATGTTGTGGCTGGTACGGATGGCATTGCAACCCATTGATTTCATGATTTCAATCTGACGTTCCATGGCCCGGGGATAGAAGGCAGAGCCAAGCGGCCCCTGATCCTGGTGAAGGTTGACCCCTTTTAACTGAACCCGCTGATCGTTCAGGTACAGTCCATTGTTGGCTGTCATGCGAACGGTCCGGATACCAAAGGGACTGGTGGATGAATCAACCAGCTTGTCGCCCTTGTAGATGTTGGTTTTTACCTGGTACATGACCGGGTGGGCAAGGTCCCAGCGTTGCGGGTTGCTGACCCCTATGGTTGTTTCAATGTATTTACTGGCGCCTGCACCTATCCGGGCAACGGCTTCTTTCCGGGCAATCTCATGGCCTTTCTGGTTGATGATGATATTCTCCACCTTTACCTTTTCCTCGGCGTTGAGCGAATTGTTGAACACCCTGGTCATGATCCTGACATCGGCATAATTCACCTTCACCACAGGGGTGGTAATTTGAGTGCCCCATACGCCCACGTGAACAGGGTCGACTACCACCATCTGCACCTTGCGGTAAATTCCTGCACCGGGATACCAGCGGCTGTCGTGCTCACGGGTATCAGCATGAATGGCCAGTATGTTTTTGCCGTTCCACTGAATGAATTTGGTAATGTCGAGGTAGAATGAATTGTAGCCGTAATCCCATTTACCAGCCAGTTGCCCATTGACGAACACTTCAGGTTTGGACATTATTCCATCAAAGATCAGGATGATATTTTTACCTGTATAAGCAGCAGGAATCTCCAGATCCCTTCGGTACCAGCCTTCGCCTTTCCAGGGAAGCTTGCCCGTATTGGCATCGCCGTCCACAATCGTTGGACCTGAAATAGCCCAATCGTGGGGCACAGAAACACGCTGCCATTTCGAATCATCCAGTTTGAGCTGTTCTGCATGAGGGATATTTCCTTTTGAAAATTTCCAGCCTGTCTGAAGGGTGATGGTTTCTCTGGATTGCCCTTGTGAAGACAGAAAAGGGAACAAGGCCAGTAAGAGGACCAGTGGTAATGTGATAGCTTTCAGTTTCATAGTTAGGTTATTGGTATATTAAAGGCAGTTTTAAAATTAACTTATTATTTGAGATGGATGATCAATACCGTTTCTTTTATTGTTCCCGAATGAACCGGAGTCATAAAGATTCCATTTGTAAAGGTAAAATCTTTTATGGGCATATCATTGATGGTAACTGAAACCGGCTCGGAAGGCAGAATTGCCTTAAAGGTCCCGTCCATGGTACTTACCGGGGCTTCCCCTGTAACTGCATCCGTTGCAACACTGGTCGATTCACCATTCAACAGATGCACTTCAATCTGATCGTTCCCGATTTTAGAACTGAGTATGGTCTTGGCTGCATTGTATTTATTCACCAGGCCAATCAATGCAATCCCCTTCTCAATGGGCACGAAATTGTAGTATTTATTGCCCATACGGTTCAGGGTAATTTTCTTTTGCTCCCCCTTTTGCAGGACAGTCAATTCGTTGGTATAGAATTCATACACGGCAAACGACTCACCCTTCAGTCCATGAATGTCAGCGGACGAAATGGTGCCATCGACCTGGTCGGCATCAGCGGCATTGAAGACAGCCAGCAAACCTGCATTCCCGGCAAAGGAAAAGGCTTTGATGGGTCTGTGGTCCTGCAATTGGAAAAGGCAGTCTTCGCTCAGCAAGGCAGGCTGGTCTGCCCGGATGATGCGTCCGCTGGCATCAATCAATGGCCACAGGACCTCAAATTTCTGTTTGCCGGGCATGTCGGTGATGTAAACGGGGCCTCCGCTAATGGCTCTGGCAGCGGCATGGAAAGCGCCATAGGTATTGTCGCTTTCGAACATGTCGAAATCGGGATATACCATCTGTGAGAAATAGAGCGAATTGTACAGAGCCATCAGCACATGCGCAGCAGGCCCTCCTTTTTCGAGCTGGTAGCCCACTCCCCCATCCCTTTCAGGGAAATAATCCTCTACCGCTCTGGCCACAGCACTCTTGCCGAAGTGATAGAATGCATCGTTGGTCATGTCCATGCAGTTGATGATCGCCCCATTGAAATTTTTAAATACCGAAGTGTAAAGTGCCTCATGCATCTTTTGGGCCATCAGATCGATGGGGTAAGTGTTAAGGCTCATCCTTTCTGTAACAAGCTGGTTATCTACCTTTATGAAGTCGAATCCTTCGTGGAGGAAATATCGGTGCCACTGATCGTAAAAGGCTTTCAGGGAATCGGATTGCGGCTTTATAAAACTATAGGAAACAGCTTTTGAGGCCACATCCACCCGCTCGTTCTGGGTCCAGGTGAAGAGTTCCTTTTTATAGCGTTGCCCCAACTTTGAATCGGGATTGATGCCATTCCAATAGCCATCATAGGCATGCCAGATGCCAACATATTTTAATCCATAGTCAGTTTTTAATTTCGAGGTCAGGGATTTAAACCCGTTGGGAAACTTTTCAGGATTGGGCGTGAAGGCATTCAGGCGGCTACCCGTTTGGTCGAACCAGCCATCGTCAATGAGCAGCCAGCCCAGAGGGAAATAATTTTTGGTAAAGGTAGAGGTGCCCTCCAGCAAATGCGCTTCATTCAGTTCCTTGCCCATCAGGGAAGAGTTCCAAGTACACCAGCCGATGTATTCCAGCGGTTCTGGATAGCTCTTTTTTACCCGTAAGTTTTCATCCTTTCCCATCATTTCCATCCCTGCACTGTACAGGCTTTCGAAGAGCTGATAGGGATCGTCCCCAAATCCAATGGCCATCAGGGGAACATCGGCAGGAGCATCCTTGGTGTAGGTCAGCGACTTGCAGCCGAACCTGCCTTTTTCGGAGCCCAGGGTCGTGCGGTAACCGTTGCCGCTTAAGGGGATGGCGGCACCATACAGGCCATCGTCATATTTCCAATAGAAGAATTGGACATCCCAATCATGTAATTCCGATGGAGAGGACACTCTCAAAGGTTTAGTCCAGGAGTTCCATGGTTTGTATCTCCAGATCTCCACCCCTGTCTGAAAGCCTGGTATTTCATCAAAGAAAAAACCTGCATATTCTATCCCACTGTGCTTTTTAACTTTGGGTACCGATAATTTCATTCCCCAGATATTGTTTCCCTTTGGAGTGACAATGGTTTTGATATCGGATGACTTGTTGAATTGATAGGTGTAGGTATTCGATTCAGCCACCACTTTTTTCAAGGCAGAGGCTCTGTTTTCGATTTGAGGTTTTCCACCGGTAAACCTTGTTTTGCCCTTGTAAATGATTTCAATCCCATTGTCGGAAACTTTGGAGGATATCACCTGCTGGGCAGTGACTGTTTGCTGACTCAACAGAGCAGTCATGGCCAGTAAAATGCAAATGGTTATTGTTGCTGATGGAAATTTCATTTTACAATGTTATTTCGTTAAAACTAATCAAAATCTGCTTATTAGGTGATCCCAATAAACCTTTACAAGATAACCAATGATTCCCAGAATACTAACATTTTACTTCATCACTTTGATCCTGATCACCGAAAAGGAATAGGGTGCCAGTACCTGGTTGATCCTCTTCCCCTTGATCGTAAGCGGCTGTTCAACCGGGATTAAATGGGTAGGCTTTTCCAGGGAGTTGATTGTCGACAGGTCATCACTCTTTAATACGATCATCCTGGCTTTTGGATTTATTTTCTTTTTTCCTTCAAGTGCAATCGTTTCTGTTTGAGCCTTGTCTGTAGAATTGACCAGCTTTAAGATGATTTCGTTGGAAGCCAGATCAAAGGCCGCCGACGCGTAGAGTCCATTCTGACCGGTGAGGGCCTTCTCTTCAAGCAGCATGGGTAAAACCTGTGTGCCCTTGTTGTTGGAGAACATTTTCTGCACATAGTAATTGGTGGTTCCAAACGATCGGAGGTTATCAAACCAGATCAGGTCTGGCTTCCACTGCCAGCCCTCGACATGGGCAAAAAGCGGCGCATAGGAACAAAGGTTCACCACCTCTGCATTGCGCTCCAGGCCCGTCATAAAGGCCGCCTCTGACAAGGCACATTTCCAGTTATTCTGATTATCGGGACTGCAGGTATAGTTGCTTTGTGCGGCATACTCACCTGCAAAGATTTTATAGCTGTTGCGGTCGTAATTATCGTATCGTGTGGCATTCCGAAGAAACCATTCGGGGTTGGCATAGTAATGCTCGTCCACGATTTGGGCATTGAGCTTTTTCAACTCTTTGGCTGCGTACTCAAAATCCTTTCCATCAGGAGAAGGTCCTGTTCCTGAAACAATCTTGATTTCAGGATATTTTGCCTTAATGGCTTTTGCAAAAGCGATATACCGTTCGATGTACTGGGTGCCCCATTGCTCATTTCCAACACCGATCATTTTCAGCTTGAAAGGTGCCGGGTGTCCCATCTGAACGCGTACTTTTCCCCATGGTGAATCTACGGCCCCATTGGCAAACTCGATCAGATCGATTGCATCCTGGATGTATGGATCGAGTTGATCCATCGGAACCACTTCAGCGGTATTGAACTGGCAGGCCATTCCGCAACTCAGGATGGGCAAGGGTTCGGCGCCAATATCCTCAGCCAGTTGGAAGTATTCGAAGAAGCCCAATCCGAATGTTTGGAAATAATCGGGTGTCTGCCGGTGTTTAAATTCTGTATTCCATCGGTTCACAATCAGGTGACGGTCTTCAACTTGGCCAACAGTTTTCTTCCATTGGTAGCGGGTTTCCAGTTCGCGCCCCTCGACAATACAGCCTCCGGGAAAACGAAGGAAGCCAGGTCTCAGGTCGGCAAGCAATTGCACCAGATCGGCACGCATGCCCCCTGGGCGGTTCTTCCAGGTATCATCGGGGAAAAGTGAAATCATATCAAGGTCCAAGACCCCTTTACCTTCAAACCAGATGCTCAGTTTTGCTTTGGGGTCCGTGGCAGTTGAAGTGAAACTGACCGTATATTTCTTCCAGGTCTTTGCATCTGGAGCCAGAAAGGTTGTACCCATTACTTTCCCCGTTGAACTTACCAGCTCAACGCGCATTTTCAGTGAACTGCCTTCTGCCTGACGGGCCAGAAGCGAGAAATGATAAGTCATCTCCTTTTTAATCCCCATGCCCCGGAAGCCTTCATTGGAAAGGCCAAACGAAGCGTCACCCTGTCCAATGCTCACACGGGCATAGCGCGGATTGGCCGGATTGGTTTCGCTCTGGTTAATGATCAGTACCCCTGTGGTGGTATCGGGTTTCAAGATTTCCCATCCCATCAATGGTTTGAAGAATTCGAACGAACGGTTCTTGACCAGTTCAGCATACAGGCCTCCATCGGCCGCCAGGTTGATATCCTCAAAGAAAATGCCCCACATGGTGGGCTGAATGGCAGCTATGGGCTGATCAACCTTTACCACAATGGGCTTTGACGGTTGAGCAATTACGGATACCGATGTGAATAAGCCTGTTAAAAACAGGGCAAATAGTAAGGCATTTAATTTCATATCAATTGTCTTTATTTCAATTTTGGGAAGTCTTATCATTTGTAGAAATGTTTCCCAAAAGTATATTTTTTAATTTCGCATTATCACTAATTTTGAAACCACATTCCAATTTTGAGACACCATCCTTGCATAATAGATGCCTGGCTGTAAACCTGAAATATTAATCTGACTGATTGTTTCGGAAATTGTTTTTTGTAGAACCAGTTTCCCATTCATATCCAACAGCATAAGATTTACTTCTCCGGCACCTCCTTTGTAGGTGATGTTGACCAGGTTGGATGCCGGATTAGGAAAAATGGACATCGTACTTGCTTCCTGTTGTTGAATTCCAACGGGAAAATTAAATTCCGCTGAAATATTTTTATTGCTGTACATTCCAATTTTAATGGAAGTTGTTGAGCCGGAAGCATCCCCTGACCAGTTTTTAAAGGGATAAGCAGCATCTGGCAGTAGGGTGATCGTCACTGAATCGGCATAGCTATAGCTTGGCTGAAGAGGATCAATCAAAATTGTTCCATAGGCCGCATTGACTTTTAATGAATATGTCTGGGTTTTCTCTTTGTTCATTCCGTACAGGTAGCCATACAGGGCCATTTTACCCCTCATGGTTTGCTGTGGTGTGAATTCGGAATGCGCATAGACGTACCTGGAATTGAAATACCCTTCCCCTTTTGGCCATTTGGTGGCATAGTCGGGATAACATTTGGCAACCATCCAGCTTGGGCGGCTCATCACCATACCGGTGCCCCAATCATCCGTATTCAGGTAAGGCGTCTGTCCCGGATGCAATCCCGGCGTTCCATCGTTGCGACCTGAGGCATAAATATTTTCAACACTTCTCTTAGAGGCAAGAGTCGTGGTAGCGGTGGTCATCTGAATCATGTTCAGCGGATTGCGACCAAGTCCCCAGTCGGCTTCCAAAACAAGTGCATTTTCAAAGAAGCTCTTATCTGCCGCGATGCTTGTTACCGCGTGGGCAATCATCGATCGCTGAACATTCTGGGCGGTTTTCCAATAGGCTGAACTGGTGTCGGTGGCTCTCCGGGAAGGCCTGGAAAGGGTATTGTTAGCCTCCTGGGTCTTGGCTTCATTGATGATCGAGGCTTTCATGTTGGAAAATAATACGGGATAATGGACCGTACGTTTGGTCATTAAATAAGCCGCCGTTGCCCACAACTGGTTCAATCCTCCATTCATAATGCCTGAGGTATTCGACCTGGCAACACTTAATACATTGACAGCATCTTCATAAACCACATCGCCCGTCACATTGTACAGAAATGCAGCAGCCATCATTTTCAGATCCCGGCCGCGCAGAATAGCATCTCCCACATCCTGCGTTTTATCGAGCTGCTGATCGTACAAACTGCCGGCATATTTATACGCCACCACCGCAGAGTCTTTATAGGTATTCATTAAATCGTCCAGCCCTGCCAGCTGGAAACAATTGGCTAGCATGGCACTGTTGGCTGCATTGGCCCAGGCAGCCAGGGCCGTATTCCCGGCCTGGTACAAGGCGTTGCTGCTGTTGGGATTGGTTAAACCATGACCGTAGGCTTTGCCATCGCGCAAGCTCAGCCAGAAATCCACTTCATTTCTTGCCTCGTCGATGATATCAGGAATTCCATTTCCACTTTCGGCGATTCCCAGATTGTCATCTGACAGCGATCCACCGGTCAGGATATAGGGCAATAACATGTCATAGATACTAGAAATATGCCCCAGATGGCGATCGGAGTCGGCAGCATCGGCATGTCCGCCTGTCGCCCTGCTGTTTAGCGGATTACCGGCTTTGTTATACTTTGCCCAGGCATTGGGGTTATCCCATGCATCTCCACCGGTGAAGGTTTTCCAATCCGCATGGGTAGGACTCATGGTGGTGATATAAACCTTTGTGGTACTGGGCGATATTCCCGGAATGAACAATGGACGACGTGGAACTGGCACCATGTTTAAATTATCCTGCCCCATCCGCATATAGAAATATCCACGGGTAGAAACCTGGAAGGGTTGGTAATACACATCCCTTGAAATGGTGAAATCGGGACTGCAACCCACCTCCTCAACCACCAAACGATAGGTGCCCGGGGTTGAAAATCCGGTAAAATCAACTTTCCAGACATTCGAATTGATCAGGTTAAAACCTCCTGAATCCGAACCATTGGCTTTCCAAAAAGTGATGGTACCCACTTCCTGTGATAGTTTAGTTATTACATCATAGATGTAGACTTTCTTACCCTGGAAGGCTGCATAGTTCCTGGCTCCGCCATCGCCCATCCATAAATAAAGATCGGCGCTTTTTACGCTGGCATCATCCAGATAACCTACCAGGTTCAGGTGAATGGCTTCTGACACGTTGTTAAAGATATCGATGGTCAGGTCCCTGGTGCTCACATCCGAATTTGTTTTTGCATTGACCTGTATGCTATATGTTTTCCCCTGCTTCAGTGGAAAGGGAAGTTTCAGATAAATGGAATGTTCCATGGTGACTTCATAATTGAAGTCGTTGCTCGCCCCCCAGTCAAGTTCGGCCATGCCATTGATTTTCGACTTTCTGTAACAGGCCGAGGGATTCAATCCAGCGGTTCCGTAATCCGCATCATCGGTTGAAACAATGGTCCAGTTGGGGGCCAAAACCGCCTCTGTGGTGCTCAGCTTGGTACCGTACCAAACCGCCTTATTTTTAGCAGATCCCGGATTGTTCATGGTATAGGCATTGGCACCCAGAAACTTCAGATCTTCATTAAAAGTAACATCCCCATCCTTGAAATAAACCAGCAGGTAATCTTTATCGACCACCTTTATTTCCACCAGTTTTGATGCCTGCGACATGTAACTGGTCAGTAGGAAAATACTAAAAATGAAGTATACAAATATCTTTTTCATAGGTCATTGGTTTAGGTTTGACAGCTTAGTTTAAAAAGCTCAAATTACTTTTTTATTTCTTTATGTCCAAATAGTTGAGGACAAAAAGATCATCATTCGGAGCCGTCATGCCGTCCCGAGCACTCG
>DASXUZ010000237.1:0-5717 GCA_036504555.1 Prolixibacteraceae bacterium
GCTCAAAGTTGCTGGGCAACTTTGAGCAACTTTTATAGCTATAACTTATTTTTTTTTAATGCTTTATCAAAAGCGTCCTTTAGGTTTAAATAATCCATATCTTCTTCATCGTTAAAATAAAATCCATTAGCTGCCTTGTCAGCAATATATTTATTGATCGGGTAAAAATTACAGTCTTTAGGAAATGGCCTACCAATGTAATTGTACCAAGATTTGTAAAAGGCTTTTCTCTGTTTATTTCCTGTGGTGATAAACCCACCTTGAGAAAGGAGACAAAGCATTATAGCATAATCTTTAGGACTTTGATTTTTATTAAAAACCGTTTCGCAGATTCCACCTATTTTTTCCTTGGATTGTATAAATAAATCCGGGAAAGGAAGGACGGGAATAAGTTTTTTAGGAGGCCTAGTTGATTCTGGTGCAATATTTTGAATCGTATTATTAAGGTGAGTCTTTTTTACCCAAACAGGATAAAATAATGCTACCTCTTTAATTTCGGAAATTGTATCCTTCTCCCACGGCTTACATTCAAAAAACAACGGTTCTGATTCAAATAAATCCTGCTCCTCAATTTTTAAATGTTCAAGGATTAAATCTGATTTTGATTTTCTCTTATGCGGTAAGGCTATCTTTCGGTTCGAATAATCCAAAAATCTATAACAGTTTTCAAAATATCGGGTAAATATTTCATCAGTGTCAATAGAATTTTTTTCTCGTAACAATATTCGCAGTGATTTATAATCAGAATAGGGCCAGTAAGATAAGTAAGCGGATATTCCCTTCGCTACAAGAGGAAGTGGAATGACTGTATCATCATCATCCGTATTTTTTAAATGATGTCTGATTATATCTCCATCTTTTTCATACCATCTTTCAAGAAATGCTACTCCTTCAGTAATAAATTTTTCACGGTTAAGTTTATCTGTAAAACTATCCCAAATGTTGTTGCTTTCAGCTTTGTTCATGTAAAAGATATTAAAAGTCAAGTTTAATTCTATCCGCAGCATCCCGCTTTGTCTGTGAGATGATCTTGGCATAGATTTGAGTGGTTTTCAAATCACGGTGCCCAAGCATTTTGGAAACGGTATAAATATCAGTTCCATTACTTAACTGCAAAGTAGCGAAAGTATGCCTAAAACAATGAAAGGTAATATCTTTTGTAATCCCGGCTGCCCCAATCCATCTTGCCAAATCTTTATTAGAGTAAGCTGAATAATTCAATTCTTCAAATACTTTTTCTTTAGGTGCTTTACGTTCACCTAAGAGGCTGTATGCCTGGTCTGATATAGGCATCATTTCCTGCCCTTTGGTCTTTTGTTGCTGGAACTGGATGAAATGCCCATTCCCTTCAATATATTCCAATTCCGCCCAAATCAGCTTCTCAATATCAGAAAACCTTAACCCTGTCATGGCTGAAAAAATGGCCGCATTTTTAAGAATTAGACTTTTACATTCTGTCTTGACCAAGCTATTTAGTTCTTCGATGGTAAGAAAGCTTCTCCTGGATTCAGTTTCTTTAATAGAATCAACATTAATATTCAAGTCATACTGTAAGTACTTATCTTTATAGGCTTGTTTTAGTGCAGCTTTAAACTTGTTGAAATATGAACTTGCCGAATTTTGGGAAAGGGTTGTTTTGTCGCTTCTCTTACTTTTTGCAGATAATAAATACACTTTGAAATCGTTGCAGATTGTCCCGTTTAAGTCTTCGAATTTTAAATTTCCCTGGGTGAATTCTGTAAGGTAGTGATATGCCGAGACCCAATTACCACGGTTAGAATCTGTGCGTTTTTCAGCCAGTTTCTTAAAATATTCAACAAAGTTTTTTTCGCCACGTTCTTTAATTTTCAATTGCTCCTTCTCGTAGCCAGAATATATTTCAGGCTTATTAATCTCACTTTCCTTCTTCTGCCTGATTTGTTCAGCACGCTGTAAGGTAACTTCATTGTGCTGTTTTTCAGTTGGATCAAGTTTTAACTTTCGAAGATTACCTTTACTGTCTTTTTTCTGAATAAATTTTTTTTTCTTCAAAGAATCCGGCCCTGGCTTATAACTCTCATCTTCAACAAATATATCCTCCTGAAAAATATAGGTGTTTAAAAACTCCCTTCTGATTAATTTCCCTGTTTTAGCGTCGGGGATAGGTGGGTAAAAATCAAGATACAAACTCTGTCGGTTACCTGAAATTGGTTTTTTTCGAAGTGATACTTTGATTGCCATTAGATTTATACTTAAAATTTAACTCAACTGTTTGTCAATTAATATTTTCGGTACGTATGCGAACCTGCCAATTTTTATTTTGGGGATTCCGAATCGCTTAATAAGTTGTTGTAAAGCTGTTTCGGAGATACCATATATACTCTGTACTTCTGTTAGGTTGAGACATTCTGAAATATCGTACTGTATAGGTTCAGATTTGCTTTCGGTTGGAAGCCTTTCAGGTAGGGGTTTATCAAATAACTTGTCCAGGTCTGAACGCTTTACAAGTGTTTTCCTTTCTGCAATATTCACTGCTTTGATATTGCCCTGTTCAATCAAACGATAAACAGTCCGAATGGAACTATTTAATAAGGTGGCAACGTCGCGGACAGTTAAAAATTCTTTTGCCTTTAATCCTTCAATTGATTGGGTTTTGATCCGATGTGTCTCCTGATTGCTTACATTAACCTTTTCATCTCTAATTTTGGCTTTGTAGGCTGCGCTATTGCATTTTTTAGAACAGTACATTGTGGTAGTGGTCCGTGCCGTGAACTCATTACCGCAATGGTGGCAAATCCTCTGTACCTCAATATTTGTACTCATTTGATAGCTTTAAGTGTAATTAGATGTAATTAAGTGCCAATAAGTCTAAACAAAAAGGGGAAAACCCCATTTTATTTGTACCTCGAAATTGTAAGGTACAACAAAGGTACAAATAATAACAAAACAAACACATAGTAATACAAAATAAATAATAGATCATATATGATATAAAACTATTATAACCAAAGCATTATATGTATTTTTTATATGTTTTATATTAGCTTATTTTGGACGGTTACTTTCCGATACAGAAATTCTTGAATATATGCCCCAATATCTCGTCATTGGAGATCTGTCCTGTGATTTCCCCAAGGTAATAAAGGCATTCCCTGATATCCTGTGCCAGGAAGTCGCCAGTGATCCTGTTATCAAGGCCAACATTCACTCTTTCAATTGATTCATGAGCCCGGGTCAATGCTTCGAAGTGACGCACATTGGTTACAATCACAGCGTCTTCGCTGAGCGAATCGAGCGAAACGGCCTTCTGCATCTCACCAATTAACGCATCAAGGTTCGTCTTTTGCTTAGCGGCAATAAATACCAGTTTTTCGTTGTCTGATAAAGGCAATTCCTTCAGATGAGCAATTGTTTCAATCAATCCATGATCTACCTTATTCGCGGCAATAATTAAGCTCTGACCCTTGATCCGTTGTCTGATCTTTTCAATCCTCTCTGCAATCACCCCAAACTCATTTTGCGTATCTACCACCAGTATGACCACCGTAGCCTGGTCCAGCTTGTGGTAACTTCGTTCAATGCCGAGGGTTTCAATCTCATCAGTGGTTTCCCTGATGCCTGCCGTGTCGAAAAAGCGAAAGGCAGTACCATGGATATTCACCACATCCTCAATCACATCGCGTGTAGTACCATGGATATCCGAAACGATGGCTTTCTCTTCATTCAAAAGGGCATTGAGCAGTGTCGACTTCCCCACATTCGTATCCCCCACAATGGCCACTGGAATGCCATTCTTGATCACGTTGCCCAGTTGAAACGAATCTTTCAGCCTGCGAAGAATGGCTTCAATCTTCGAAACCAGCTTTTTCAATTGTTGACGGTCAGCAAATTCAACATCCTCTTCACTGAAGTCAAGTTCAAGCTCAATCATGGCAATAAAGTGCAGCAATTCGCCCCGCAGCTTCGACAGTTCAGTTGAGAAACCTCCACGCATCTGGCTGATGGCAACCTTCTGGGCTGCACGGTTGGTCGATGCAATCAGGTCGGCCACTGCCTCAGCTTGCGAGAGATCCATTTTCCCATTCAAAAAGGCCCTTTGGGTGAATTCTCCGGGACGAGCCATCCGTGCCCCTTTTACAATCAGCAGTTGCAGGATGCGTTGCTGGATATATACCGAACCATGACAGGTAATTTCGACCACATGCTCACCCGTAAACGAATGAGGGGCATGGAAGATAGAGGCCACCACCTCATCAATCAGTTCATCCCGATCGTAGATACTTCCAAAATGCAAGGTATTGGGTTTTTGACCCGCCAGTGTCTTGCCTGATGTGGGGGACTGAAATACAGAATCTGCAATTTCAATGGCCTTTTCACCCGACAGACGAATGGTAGCAATGGCGCCCATTCCCGGAGAAGTAGCGATGGCACAGATGGTAAATTGATCAATCATAGATTACTTTTAAAACTAAATTCCCAAGGTTTTACAAATTGAAGCACCCATTCTTTTCTTTAAATGAGCCAGGTTTTTTACCCATTCCTTTTCATTGATATTGTACCTGATCTTGCGATGATCACCCAGGTGTTTCACATAGCCCTTGAGCAGAATGGCTCCCCTGAATTGATACTTGTGATATTCGTTGCTTAAATCACCCTCATCGGCCCATTTCGAGTAGGGTTTAATCAAATCATAGTCCGCGGTACGGCGAAGTCCAGGATTGAAGGTAAACCCATGGCAAACCTCCCTGAAACCAGTGACCAGGTACTTGTATTCCACGCCGTCTTTTGTGCGGTAGATGGTAGGTTCAAGGGGATGCCGGTTGGTATCATCCTGTTCACGAAGCCAAACGTTGATCACCTTCTCATTATCCCATAAAACCGAGAATGATTTCTCTATAAATCCTTCCCGGTAAAAGAGCCAGTCATCTTCACAGTGAAAAATATAATCGGTTTTAACCTGTGCATAAGCCCTGTCAATGCTGGGAAGTTGCCCCATTTGCGGGTTATTGTACAGAACCGTGAAGGTGATGTCTTTGAATTTTTGCAAAACACGTTTGAGCTTGTCAACATTTGGGCTATCCTCAATGACAATATATTCCTCAATGGGGTAGGTGTTATACTTGAAAAAGCTACGCAAGGTATGTTCCAGCAAGTCAAATCGTTTGCAGCTGGTCAATACAAAGGTGACCTTATTCTTGATTTCAATCCTGTTGTCCATAGTTATAACCTATTTGGCCTTTTCACCTAGCCGTTCTTTCTGGCAAAAATACCTAAAATCGATTGTATCCGACTCCTGGGTATGGGTTCAAAAACATTCACAGACTTTGACAATTTGTTTAGATAGTTTGTCCGAATGTGTTCCTTTTCAGCCATGTAATGCTTGCCAAGTTTATTTTCGATGTTAAATGCGCTCAGCCTTTTTCTGAACATTTCATACCGGTCAATCAGGTAAGGCAATCCCAGGCTTTTGTAATGCAACAATTTGAAATCCTCCTGACTGTAATATTTAACCTGTCCTTTTGGAAAACATTGATGACATCCAGCCTTAAAGTTGATCTCTTCAATCATGTTGGGATTGAAAATGATGCACTTACGCAAATGCCTGTTGTCAGCTACCCCATATTTGACTTCCATGAGACTTGCCTCTGGAAATGAATTGGAAAACATGTCAAAACCATAGGGTTTGATGATGCTGTAACCCTTGGCTTTCAATTCATCCAGTTTTTCCATCAGATGGG
>DASXUZ010000238.1:0-31839 GCA_036504555.1 Prolixibacteraceae bacterium
AAGATGAGAAAATGAGAAGATGAGAAATGAGAAGGTTGGAAATGAGAAAGTGGGAATGAGAAATTTGATCCCGCAGGTAACTTTAAACTTTAAACTTGGAACTATCGTATGAGCGAATTAAAAAATCTCGGAAACGAAAGCATCTACCAATTTGAATATGCTCCCGAAGTCTTGGAAAGCTTTGACAACAAGCATCCCGGGAATGATACGATGGTGAAATTCAATTGCCCTGAATTTACAAGTCTGTGCCCCATTACCGGTCAGCCTGACTTTGCTACCATCTACCTGAGCTACATTCCTGACAAGAAATTGGTGGAAAGCAAAAGCCTGAAACTTTATTTGTTCAGTTTCCGCAACCACGGGGCATTTCACGAGGATTGCATGAACATCATCATGAAAGATCTCATTGCCCTGATGGATCCCAAATACATCGAAGTATGGGGTAAATTTCTGCCACGGGGAGGCCTGAGCATCGATCCTTACTGCAACTATGGGAAGCCGGGCACCAAATACGAACAGATGGCCGAGTACCGCATGATGAACCATGATCTGTACCCGGAGAGGGTGGATAACAGGTAAAAAAAGGAACACTGATTTATAGGAAAAAAAAGGAACACTGATTAAAGTAAATGTAAAGGATTGACACTGATTTTTTTATATTCTTTTTTATCAGTGTAAATCCGTTACATTTACTTTAATCAGTGTTCCTTTTTTTATTAAAGATCAGTGTTCCTTCAATACCAGTTTGGCCTTGTCGTTGCTCACGATGTTGGAATAAAATTCTACCAATGCCTGGTATTTCTCTTTTGGCCAGATGCCCAGATTGATTTTCACCTCCCGAATATAAATAGCCCTGTCGCCCTGGACGGTTACTCTTGAATTGTATTCACCATATTCAGTAGAAAGAGTTTTGCCTTTTGGAATGGTTTCAACCTGGTATCCAGTTGGCAGGATAAAAACAATGGAGTCTTTGTCATGATAGGAGTATTTCTGTTCCACAGGCATTCTTCTGTTATCCACTTTGGCAGGAGCGCTGTTCCTCTGATTCAGCATGTTCATTGGGATAAAAAGGCGTGTGCCGGTTTTTGTGGCATACTTTCCCGAACCCATGGTCATGGATTCCAATGCCTGGGGGATTTTCTCCTTCTTTATTTCATAGCCAAATGAGTCAATGACAAGGCCGGGGATTCCAATATCTTCAAGAAGTTCTTTTTTCTGATCTTCCTTGCTTTTATCGAAGAGCGATGAAACATTGTCGTACTGGTAGCCTGAATAGTTGGTTTTTACTTTGGCCTCCATGGCACCATCGGTACTGATTTTTACTTCAGCATTGCGGAATTGTAAATTATTTGCCGATTTGAGTAATGGAGTGAGGGTCAGTTTGCCACCCCCTGTTGTAATGAGCAAAACCTTACGTCCAGCCACAAAGCTCCCCAGAAAGCCGCAAGACTGGGTTTGGCTGGTACATTCGAGCCATAGGGTATCTGTGCGCAGAGGCACACAAAGGATGGCATGGTTGTTTTGTGCGATAGTAGGAAAGTCGGCCATGGTAATTCCCTTGTTGGAACCCGCTCCTGCCAGTACATAATAGGATGGGATACCCACACAGTTCAACAATGACTTCATGTAATTGGAGAGTGCTTTGCAATCACCATAGCCTAGCCGGTCAACTGTTTCAGCGGGAAAAGGCTGAAACCCTCCAAGGCCAAGTTGAATTCCCACATAGCGGGTCCGTTTCTGCATATATTGGTACAAGGTATTCACCGCAAGAGTGGTGTCCTTGATTTCGCCGACCAGATTCCTGATTTCAGTTTGTCGCAGTGCAGGCAATTGGTCGCGACCCTTATTTAAGCCGGCCACCCATTTGCCCAATTCCTGCCAGGAGTTCATCGTGCCATCAGAGCCATCATAGGTAAAATTTGTAGGCCCCAAAATTACCCTGGAAGTCTGGGTGTAAAGTTCAGGTGACATGGGTTCTTCCCTCCATGCGGCAATAGAATCCAGTTTCCATTCAGCGAACTGTTTCCCCAACTCATTTTTTCTTGTCAGGGCTCCCTCTGGTATGTTTATTTCCCTGATGCGTATGTCGAGGTTCTCGGGATAAGAAATACAGAAAGTCGATTTTTCAACCGATAGTCGATATTGTTCAATCGGTTGAAAGTCAGGGTATCCGATAAGGCCATCATATTCCACTTCATAGTTATATTCAACGGTATAGGGGTAAGTTTTTATTTTGAAGTCGGCCAGTTTGATGCGAATGTCATCGTAAAGACTCCCTGCCGAGGTATAATTGACATCCTGGATGGCTGCATTTTTTAGTTTGTCTTCAGGGAAGCCGGCTCCATTGTAGATCTTTCCTGAAATTGTTTTTACTTTTTGTGATTTGTCATAGGGGAGGATGAGTATCCCAAAATGATCTCCATTTTCTTCCAGGACAGTAATTACCCGATGCACCTTCTCAACGGCCTTGCCATAATCAATCAGTTCAAACTCGTGCCGGTATTCCCTGCAGACAGCATAAGCATCCTTTCTCATGGTCGCTGAAATAGTCTCAGCCGGATAAATTCGCTGGTCTTTTTCTTTCCCTGCCAGTGGTGAAAGGGCGAGATTCAGTAAGAATCCTACAGAGAATAAAAACTTAACACCCCTCATAGACTGATTTTTTTTAGAACTATTTGTTCCGACTCTTTTGAAACGATGATGTTAAAGAACTCTTGTAGCATCTTGTATTCCGATGGCAGAAAAAGTGTTTTGTCGATGGTCAGTCGGGTGGAAAATGAAATCGTATTGTCAGTCTGTTTTACCTGGTAGTTGTAGGATCCGCTTTTTCCTTCCAGGGCAAACGTTTTGGATTGTGGCAATTCTTCGACCTTGTATCCTTCAGGAACTATCAGGTTTAACTGGTAAATATCGGAAGAAACGCCTCCATAGTCAATTGGAAACACGCGGGTGGGCAATGAAAATTGATTTTTAGTGGTACGGTCCACCAGGATGGGATTGATGTATAAGATGTCAGCGCCTGGTTCCGATTCATTTCGAAGGGAGATGTTGTATTTAATCATAACGGGCAAATGAAGACTGTCGAGGTTGGAAAACGAATAATCATCAAATTGAATATCCGTTGAACCATTCCTGAGTTTTTCAAAATATTCCTTCTGGCCTCCGGCATTTTTCACTGATTGCCGAAAATCAAAGGCATTCAGACCAGTTTTCCTGGATAAAATATTTCCGGTGAATTTGCCCTCCTTGAATTCTAAATTGACAACGTTGTAGCATGTTGGTCTGGCATTGGTCAAATTAACTTCCTCCACGCCTTCTCTTTTTATTTTTCTCCCTGTGCCATTCAGACAACGAAATGGGAGCACCCCGGCTTGCAGGTTGGGCTCGGTGGCATCGAGCAGTATCGGCGCGCCATTAATCATGGCCATGACAATCACATAATTACAATCGGTCAATGAAGGATGTACAATAGAAATAAGTCCGTTGGAACGGGTACTCATGAGAACTGGATAAGCTTCAATCCCGGCTTCGGTGAGCATGGCAAGGAGTAACAAGTTTACATCGGCTGAATTGCCATTCTTCTCGTTGAATACTTTTCTTAAGGATGAATTCGGAGAAAATGTTTCATCTCCGTTATATTTTATCGCATGCTGGATATAGCTATAAAGAGCCATTACCTTCTGCTTGTCATCCTTCTTTCCGGCGATGAGGCCGGCAATCTCCTCCTTCGCATAGTTGGCCGATTTGATCTGTCCCCCAAATTCTTCATCGTCAAGCAACTCTTTGGCAATGTCATTCCAACTGTCGGTATAACTTGTGTACTTTCCTAGTATTTTAGAATAATCAATGGCTGCCAGCTCAAATTTAATCCTGGTAGTATAATTATCAAGGGTTGTCAAATAAGGTTCTGCTTTGAGGGCTGGAACCTCCTTTGCGGAATAGCTATATATTTGTGACATGTAGGTGATGGTCCTGTTTTCCATTTTTCTTGCAGCCCTATTGCCATCCAATCCCACGGGAATCTGGGAAGTTTCGGATCTTTCCACGTAGTTTATATTTACACTCTTGGCTTCGTGATTTTGGGTATTCAAAACGTGATATCCCATCGAGGAATGATTGTAGTTGAAATATTCAGGGTATTCCACCTCATATTGGCTCCATTTCACCGGGATCAAGTACTGAAAATTCCAGGAGCGTAAATTCCATAGCATCGGGGAATGGATGGTGTACCTGAGGTCAATGACCGATCCGATCTTTACCACAGGAAGCGACAGACGTTCCTTTTCCCAATATTTATTCTCTCTTTCCTTGGATATGGATTCTTTTTTTAGTTCGGTTTTTACGATTTTTCCCTTTTCCAAATTGAAGGTAACCCCTTTAATCCCACTGATTTCCTCTTTGTTTTGATTGTAAGAATAGAGCGAAACAGCGAAATTTCCCCAATCGGTGCCCGATTGCTTTAATATCTTGATACGCACAAACCGCTCATAAGTGAGCATAAAGGCTCCCTTGTCTACTTGATACCTGACATCCGAACGTCCCTCATCGTAAAGAATGACCGCTTCGGCAGTGGTGTCGGGTCCGTAAACCTTCATCTGCATCTCCTCATCGGAAACCTTTTCAAACTTAACTTTGGGGGATTGCTGCGCCTTGACCTGGGGGAGGGTCATAAATAAAATGACACACAAAATGAATGCATATTTCATAATTTCGAGTTGTTTAGGTTCTTTTGATCAATGGTTTAGGCTGATAAGCGATGTGTGCAAGAATCAGTATTTGATCATTCAAAGGAACTACAATATTTATGAAAAACATCAAAGTGCAGCGTTTATTTGAATAATATTCTAATATTTATTACATATTATGGTTATCAATTTGGGTGACATTTGAGAAAGGGAGAAAGGGAGAAAAGAAGAAGGGGAGAAAGTCAAATGCGCAAGTTGCGCAGATTACGCAAATCATGAAAATTGCGGAACCTCACAATTGAGTAAATGAAACAACATCAATCCCGGCAGCGCCCAATCCGTGTAATCCGTTTAAATCCGTGTAATCTTTTGATGTAATTCGTTTAAATCCGTGTAATTTGGATATCTTTAAACCCTTTCCTGATATTTCTCCACTAATTATTCTAAAAACTGCTTATTTTTGTAGCGAACAAAATAGAATCAAATATGTACAGAACACATACATGCGGCGAATTGCGCCTCAATCAACAGGGCTCACAAGTAACCCTTGCAGGCTGGGTTCAGCGCGTCAGAAACCTGGGCGGAATGACTTTTATTGATCTTCGTGACCGTTATGGCATCACCCAACTGGTTTTTGATGAAAAAACTGATCCGGCAGTAGCCGCTTTGGCCAACCAACTGGGCCGCGAATATGTGGTGCAGGCAACCGGTACAGTGCGTGAACGCAGCAGCAAGAACAAAAATATTGCTACCGGTGAAATTGAGTTGGATGTGACTGTACTGAATATTCTGAACAGTTCCGATACGCCTCCCTTTACCATCGAAGACGAAAGTGACGGCGGCGATGAGATCCGCATGAAATACCGTTACCTTGATTTGCGGCGTGCACCTGTTCGGGATACATTGATCCTGCGTTCAAAAATGGCCCATGCCACCCGTTCGTACCTCAACAGCCAGGATTTCATTGAAACTGAAACACCTGTGCTGATCAAATCAACCCCTGAAGGAGCACGCGATTTCGTAGTGCCATCTCGCATGAATCCTGGTGAATTTTATGCTTTGCCACAGTCTCCCCAACAGCTGAAACAGTTGCTGATGGTAGCAGGCTTCGACCGCTATTACCAGATTGTGAAATGTTTCCGTGACGAGGACCTGCGTGCCGACCGTCAGCCGGAGTTTACCCAGATTGACTGTGAAATGTCGTTTGTCGAACAGGAAGATATCCTGAACATGTTTGAAGGCCTGACCCGTTACCTGTTCAAGGAAATCAAAGGGATTGAAATCAAGGATTTCCCACGCATGGCTTACTCTGAGGCCATGGAAAGCTTTGGGTCTGACAAGCCGGACATCCGTTTTGGAATGAAGATCAAGGACCTGACTTCACTGGTCAAAGGCAAAGGATTTTCGGTCTTTGATGATGCTGAATTTATTGGGGGAATCTGTGCCGAAGGATGTTCTGAATATACCCGTAAACAACTCGATGAGCTGACCAACTGGGTGAAACGCCCACAGGTGGGCGCCAAAGGCCTGGTTTATCTGAAATACAATACCGATGGAACCATCAAGTCGTCGGTTGATAAGTTTTATACCCCCGAAGACCTGCAGAAGTGGGTGGAAGTATTCGGCGCAAAACCGGGTGATCTGCTGTTGATCCTTTCCGGGGTAAAAGATAAATTGCTCAAGGCACTTGGCGACATGCGCCTGGAGATGGCCAATCAACTGGGCTTGCGCGACAAGAATGTGTTCCAGCCATTGTGGGTGGTCGATTTCCCTCTGCTCGAATGGGATGAAGATACCAAACGGTTTTATGCCATGCACCACCCCTTTACAGCGCCAAAACCTGAAGACATCGCACTGCTTGATACCAATCCGGGGGCCGTTCGTGCCAATGCCTATGATCTGGTGATCAACGGTGTGGAGATCGGCGGAGGATCGGTGCGTATTTTCGATAAAGGTCTTCAGGCCAGAATGTTTGGCTTGCTGGGCTTTACACCAGAACAGGCTGATTACCAGTTTGGCTTCCTGATGAATGCCTTTAAATTCGGTGCCCCTCCACATGCAGGCATCGCATTTGGATTTGACCGTCTGACTTCCATGTTTGCCGGGCTCGAAAGTATCCGCGACACCATCGCCTTTCCCAAGAACAATTCAGGCCGGGATGTGATGATGGATAGTCCATCGACCATTTCACCCGAACAGCTGGAGGAATTAAGCTTGCTGGTGAACCTGAAGAATCCGAAATAAAAGAGACTCCACAAATATAAAAGGTGTTGGATTTTTGAAATTCAACACCTTTTTTGCTTTTAAAGGATGTGAATTCATTTAAAATCGTGTAATTCGTATTTTGATACGTTTAATTTCTTTATCAGCAATTTTCCCGGTGGCGGGTAGACGCAAGGTGTGATTCCATTTAAAGTGTAATAAATGAGCATTCTGAAAAAAACAAAGCCTACATCCTGGTTTACACCTGCACTTCTGCTGACAGGGTTTATTATTGTCTTTGGGTTTCTCATTGGCATGATTCAATTCCGCATCAACCTGAATGGACAAAAGGAAATGGCATCCGATATTGATGCGGTGGCTGAAAGTATCAGGCTGCGTTTGAAAGGCAACGAAGACTATCTGCTGATGATGGCCAAGGAGCGGGCTGCCAAGTCCCTCGATCAGGGTCAGTTTCAATACAGGGCTTCGCATTATGTGGCCGCCCATCCCGAGATGATCAATATTACATGGGTCGATTCCTCCTTTCATATCCTGGATGTGGCCCCCAGGGAAGGCAACCAGCAAATCATTGGATTGCACCTTGATTTGTCCGAACCTCAAAAAGCATCCCGACAGGCCCGAATACAGCGGCAGCCACAATATACCAAGGCCTTCGAAGCCATCCAGGGGAACCCTTCTTTCGAAATGTGGATCCCTGTATTTCAAGGTGATACATTTCTTGGGCTCCTGGCCGGGGTCTATTCTTGCGAGAAGGTTGTCAAGGTCCTTGTGCCCAATAAAATGGAGGATCATTACAATGTCAGCCTTGAAGATGAGCATGGGTTGATCCTCTGGCAAAAGAGCACCCAAAAGTCAAGGAACCCGGATGTAGAGTCCAAAATTTCAATCAATGATCAAAGTGGATTGGTCTTGCGATTCACCCGTATGGGTTGGGGCTTGATCGACTGGACTTTATTAGGGATCATTCTCTTGTGTGTGGGATTGGTAGGGGGGATGGCCTACTCGATGTGGAGGAGGGGGATAGAAGTGAATCGGCGCATTGAAATCGAGAAGGCATTGCAACAACAAAATGTTGAATATACCATGTTGAATGAAGAATACAAGGTTCAGAACATGGAACTTCAGCAGGCAAAGGAAAAGGCGGAGGTGGCCGACCGTTTGAAATCGGCCTTCCTGGCCAACGTCTCCCATGAGATCCGAACTCCCTTGAATTCAATCGTTGGATTTTCATCCCTGTTGAGTGAACCGGATCTGAAAGAGGAGGTAAAAAAATCGTACATCGATCTGGTTGAATCAAATAGCGAATCCCTGTTGGTATTGATTGATGAAATCCTGGACCTTTCAAAGATTGAGGCCAAGCAGCTAACCCTCAAGATGCAGGACTTTAGTATGGACCATCTGATTGCTGAATTGTACCAGATATTTAATCAGGGAAACAACAATGAGAACATTCAACTGGCTATTGGCCGCAACATTGAAGGCAAGACACTGTTTGTTTTTTCAGATCGGGTAAGGGTCAAGCAGGTGTTAATCAATCTGCTGTCCAACGCTTTTAAGTTTACCGATTCAGGCATTGTCGAGATGGGTTATTATCTTTCGCCCGACAGTGAAGTGGTCATCTATGTGAAAGATACCGGTATTGGGATCCAAAAAGAACACCACCAGGAAATTTTCCACCGGTTCCGTAAGTTAAATGAAAATTCAGCACGCCTCTACCGGGGTACAGGATTGGGACTTGCCATCAGCGACAAGATCATTGAACTGCTGGGCGGGAGAGTCTGGATTGAATCCGAACCGGGGAAAGGTGCAACCTTCTTTTTTACCCTGAAGGATTGTGTGTTGAAAGAGGAGAAGGCTTAAAGGAAGCTATTTGCTTCTGGCTAATAGCTAGCAGCCAATATTCAGTAGCCAAATCATTCAGTCCATCGCACCCGATTAGCTGATCCCAATCCGAGTAATTCGTTTCCATTCGTGTAATTCGTTCCTACTAGAAGAACCCAAGCTCAAGGCGGGCTTCTTCACTCATCATCGACTTGTCCCAGGGGGGATCAAAGGTCAGCTCCACTTCCACTTCCGAAACGTTGTCCACGGCCAAAGCACCCTGCCTGACATCTTCTACCAGCATATCAGCCACCGGGCAGCCCGGTGAAGTAAGGGTCATGATGATGCTGGCCTTGTTGGCCTCATCAATGTCCACATTGTAAACCAAGCCCAAATCATATATATTGACCGGGATTTCCGGGTCGTAAACGTCTCTGAGTCTCTCAATGATTAAATCAATCCTGTTATCCATCACACATTCTCCTTTCCAGATATTCTATTATAAGCAACAGCATAGAGTTTGATTTGTTTGATCATGGCCAACAGTCCATTGGATCGGGTAGGCGAGAGGTGCTGCTTCAGGCCGATTTCTTCCACAAAGAAAAGTTCGTTGTTGATTAACTCTTCAGGGGTGCGATTCGAAACCACGCGCAGCAACAAAGCCACCAATCCTTTCACAATCACCGCATCGCTTTCACCGCGGAATACAATTTTACCATCCTCAAAAGCAGACACCAGCCACACGCGCGATTGACATCCCTTGATCAGGTACTGATCGGTTTTGTCTTTCGGATCTAAATCTTTCAGTTCATTCCCCAGCTCGATCAGGTAACCGTATTTATCCATCCAGTCTTCGAAGGCCGAAAACTCCTCAATAATTTCTTGCTGTACTTCGTTTATTGTCATCAACCAAAATTTAATAGAGGATACAAAGGTCGTTAAATTTTGTTTCCCTTACAACCAAACCTTGAAGGTTTTTAAATACCTTCCCAGTTTGGTCGTAAGGAATGGGTATTTTTGAATCATTCTAAATAAGCTGTCGGTGATTTCATCCCGCAGTAAATAATGTAACTTAGAGGATTGTTTTGTAAAATAATTTCATTCAATAAAATTAGAGACAGATGGAAACACTACTTGCAGGATCACAGACTGAGAAAAATCTTTTAAAAGCATTTGCTGGTGAGTCACAGGCCCGTAACCGCTATGAGTTTTTTGCCAAGGTAGCCCAGAAGGAAGGACTGGAGCAAATTGCCGCTCTTTTCATGGAAACCGCAGAGAACGAACGTTCACATGCCAAACAGTTTTTCAAACAACTCGAAGGCCGGGCTGTGGAAATTACAGCCACTTATCCTGCCGGAAAGATCGGCACTACCCTTGAAAACCTGAAAGCTGCCGCTGAAGGAGAAAATGAAGAGTGGACTGAGTTGTATCCTGAATTTGCCCGCATCGCCGATGAAGAAGGATTTAAACGAATTGGCTTGCTGTTTCGCTTGATTGCCAAAATTGAAAAGTCGCACGACGAACGTTACAGCCAGTTGTACAAAACCCTTGAAGAAGGCCAGGTATTTGAACGTGAAGACAAAGTGGTCTGGAAATGCCGTGTATGCGGATTCCTGCACGAAGCCACCAAACCACCCTTGAAATGCCCTGTATGCGAACACCCACAGGCTTATTTCGAAGTAGCTTAATACGAATTTACACGAATTAATACGAATTACACGAATGATCCCTTATCGGGAACAATTCGTGTAATTCGTTTAAATTCGTTTAAATTCGTGTAATTCGTATTCTTTCCATGGCCTCCAACACATTGTCGCGATCGGCAAAGGCTGAAAAACGGAAATAACCTTCGCCTGAGGGTCCAAAGCCTGAACCGGGCGTTCCTACCACATTGGCCCCGGTGAGCAGTTGATCGAAGAATTCCCATGATTTTAATCCATTGGGAGTCTTCACCCATACATAGGGGGCATTCACCCCGCCAAAGACCGTAAACCCGCTTTCCTTGAGGCTTTCACGCATGATGCGCGCATTCTCCAGGTAATAATCAACCACTGCCTTGACCTGCTTTTTGCCTTCAGGGGTATAAATGGCCGCCGCTGCTTTCTGCACCGGGTAGGATACTCCATTGAACTTGGTGGTATGCCGGCGGTTCCACAGGGCTTTTACCTGATGGGCTTTGCCCAGGCTGTCGTAGGCCTGCAATTCCTTGGGAATCACAGTAAAGGCACAACGGGTACCGGTAAAGCCTGCCGTTTTCGAGAAACTGCGGAATTCAAGGGCGACCTCCCTGGCCCCTTCAATCTCGAAAATAGAGTGGGGGATCGAATCATCGGTGATGTAGGCCTCGTAAGCCGCATCGTACAGGATGATGCATTTGTTGGCCCGTGCATAGGCGACCCATTTGCTCAGCTCTTCTTTGCTGGCAACCGTCCCGGTGGGATTGTTGGGATAGCATAGAAAGATCAGGTCGGGACGTTCGGTGGGCAATTCGGGAATAAACCCATTGGCCTCGTTGCAGGGCATGTAAATGATTCCTTCAAAATAGCCGTTGCTCTGCATCGCTCCTGTTTTGCCCGACATCACGGTCGTGTCAGCATACACCGGATAGACCGGGTCGCAGATGGCGATTTTGTTGCCCGCCCCGAATATTTCCTGTATATTTCCAGTATCGCATTTCGAACCATCGGATACAAAGATATCGTCGGCTGAGATGTCCACGCCGCGGTTCTTGTAATCGTTCAAGGCGATGGCATCGCGCAGGAAGTCGTAACCCTGTTCGGGCCCATAGCCCTTGAAGGTGGTTGCACTGGCCAGCTCTTCCACCCCTTCATGGAAAGCCTTGATGACCTCTGGCACCAATGGTTGTGTCACGTCACCGATGCCCATGCGGATGATCTTCAGATCGGGGTTGGCTTCTGCAAATTCACGCACTCTTCTTCCGATTTCGGGGAATAAATACCCAGCCTGAAGTTTCAGGTAATTTTCATTGATCAATGCCATTGTATATTGTTTTAAATGAATTTCCTTTCAGAAGCTGCAAATGTATAAATTTTAGATTACATGGATTAAAGTGGATGACACGGATTAGAACGGATTACACGGATGCGCCGGGATGGAGGATAGAATTGACCACTGCTTAACACAGCAGCGATAATTCAAGATTACAGATGACACCGTTCAGACGGATGAACGCAGACAATGAACTACAGGATTGTCCATTTGGGATACCCTATTCAGAGGACTTTTTTTGCAAGACACTATTGATTACAAATTTTAAGAATATATTTTAATGGGTGGCTTAATTCGTGAAATTCGTTTAAATTTGTGTAATTCTTATTTTAAAAGGAAATGACGAATAAAGAACAAATTCAACGAGACATAGCAGTTGCTTTTGATTTTGTTGAGCAAATCATCGATCATCCCGAATTAACTGACCAGATACCTGAGGGTTCTACTGTTACTTTTATTGATGAAGAAAATATAAAGACTGAGAGACGCACTTCAAAATTGCCACAGAAAAAATACGTAAAAGTCAAAAGGCATTTTGAGGTTTTATAATGTGAATAGTAACCCATCATGGTCACCTTTCAATCACATTCTGGAATTTACACCCTTGAAGTGCAGCAATTGCTCAGCAGTTCGCTTGATGAGGCCTGGGATTTTTTCTCCTCACCGGCCAATCTGGCCAGGATTACGCCCCCGCACATGGGCTTTCTCATTACCTCCGGTACCCCTGCCCCCATGTATCCCGGGCAGATCATCACTTACAGGGTCTCGCCTTTCCCGGGCATCACCACCAACTGGATCACTGAAATAACGCATGTGTCCAAAAACAGGTATTTCGTCGATGAACAGCGTTTCGGTCCCTACCGCATGTGGCACCACGAACACCATTTCGAAGCCCAGGGCCAGGGCGTTCTGATGACTGACCGGGTTTCATACAAATTGCCCCTGGGCGTGTTTGGACGAATGGCCCACTTCCTGTTTGTACGCAAACAGTTGGAGCAGATCTTTGCCTTCAGAAAGCAATACCTGGATCAATCGAAATAGGGCTTTCGTTTTTTTGGATGGTATTGCTTTTCCTACAAACTCTACTCAACTTTATGCATGATAAAAAGTTTACACAACGTAAAATTACTTCTATCAATTGCCTCCCCAAAAAGGTACAATTGAGCCACTTTTACTATTTGTAATGAATCTAAATAAAGTTTGTAAAGCATTCAGCAGTAGTATACATGTGACATTATATAAAAACAGTTACAGGGGGTCTGTGACAGGGTAAAAATGGATTGGCACGGTTTGTGAAAAAGACCGATCCATAAATTATAAAGATTAAAAAGTATTAATTATTAAATTATAAAAAACATGAAAAAAGTATTCTTAATCGCAATCGCTGCCATCGGTTTTACAACCGTCTCTTTTGGTGAAAATCCAGTTTCAAAAGCTACCGCTACTGCCACCGCTACCGTTCGCACAGCCCTGAGCATTGTAAAAGCTGGTGATTTAAGTTTTGGAGCATTTACTGTAGAAACTGCAGGAACAGTTGCCGTCGGTATTGATGGATTGGCTGAAATTACCGGTGGATCCGTACTTACCTCGGAAACTCCTGCTACCAATGCAATTTTCAACATCGCTGGTGACAATGAAGGACAATTCGTTTTAACCTTGCCAACTGAAGTTGTTGAATTGACTGATGGTGTTAAACCAAGTATGACCATTGCTCCAGCTTCATGGGTAGTTACCACTGGAACCACACTTTCTACCGAAGGTAAAAAGACCATCAATGTAGGTGCAACACTCGCTTTTGCCGCCAATCAGCCTGTAGGAAGTTATTCAGCTGATTTTGATGTAACTGTCGCTTACGAATAAACCATCCCGCATTCCAGAGACGAGGCCATAGAAGCTTCGTCTTCGTTTTGACCGGTTTGAATTGATTCTATCAATTAAGTTCTTTGTTTTAAACCCATTATTGAATCTCAAATGAAGAACATTGTTCTGCTGCTTTGCAGCCAACTCATATTTCTATTTGCTGCGGTTTCAGAAGTGAAAGCCCAGACCAGTATCACTGTGGTAGCCTCCGCTGAAGTGGTGGAAGGACTGGCTACCAAAGAAACCTCCCAATTGAACTTTGGACGTTTCTCACCCCAGACGCAAGGGGGCAAAATTATCATGACTCCCGATGGGGTACGCACCTCTGAAGGCTCTGTGGTGTTGGCCGGAGGAACGCACAACGCGGCCAGCTTTTTTATCTCGGGCCAATATGAATCTACTTTTTCTATTGGGCTTCCTACGGGTCCTGAAACATTGACCAATCTTGAAAATGACAAGACCATGCTAGTCAGTGACTGGGTATCGTCGCCGGCCCAGGGAATGGGCGTGGGCAAACTGGTTGGTGGTGGCATGACCGTTAAAATTGGCGCCAGCCTGATCGTGGGCGATATGAATGCCAATCCTGCAGGGATGTATGTCGGTTCCTACGCCGTGACCTTCGCCTACAATTAGGGAAGGAGTCTGCGGAAGCCTGTTCAGGCGGGCTCATCGCCCAGGAATCAGGCACGAGAATTATAGATTATTTATTCCATAGATTGCCGCATGGCCGATGGAATTTCTTCAACCGTTTTGGGGGCCTCAGGCCGCCGGAAGGGTTTTTTTTATGCCCGGAAGAGTTCCTTTTTTCTCCCATGCCACCAGGGGATCAGACTGACCCTGAATTTCCTTTCCATCATTTATCCAAAATCATGGGCACAAGTGACGATCTATACCCACGATTGCATAGGCATTGACCATGCTTCTGTAATGTAACTGTAATCTATCTGTAAGGTATCTGTAATCCAGAATACAGATACATTACAGTTAGATTACAGTTACATTACAGAAGCAAGGTCAATGGCCGGTATAGGGCCTTGAAAATTCGATGTTGGACTGAGCGCTGTCCACTGATTTTGGGTTCCCGCAGCCAGTCGCCTGAGCCTTTGATTGAGCTTTTAAATGGACATTCTCCAGAAACTTGATTTATTTTATGACCTATTATTACCATAATCTCTCTCCGTATGCTCAATTTTCGGGTCCTGCCAGATAGGGGCAGGAACCTTCCGAGAGTAAAATAAATTTACACAACGTAAAAATAAATGTTCCAATAATGTAAATTATTTGAACAAAATGGCCGAGCGGTAAAACTTTTTTAAAAAATATTGCGGAAAACTAAAATTTAGAATAGGTCTAAATTGCGTGAGCGAAAAATGGAATTAACGGATTTTTATTGATGTGAATATTAGCAATTGTCATAATATCAGGATGATAAGCGGTTGAAGGTACTGTTAATTTCTAATTTATTTGTGACTGCATGTCTGTCAGATCTCAGATTTTTGATCCTGAATGCGGTCTGCTATTTAACTTTACCATAATTAAAGGTTGATTAAACCATTATTTTGTATAGTTTTAAAACGTTTGCACAAATCTACAGATGTAGTAAATCTGAAAAAAGGGAAAGGTTAGCACATCGTTTATTCTGGCAGTAAGAAAGGGAAATTCAGATAGTTGGCACTGTTTTTAGGCAGTGGAGCATAATCTCAATCCTTTCAGGAACCCAGGACGGTAAGACTATAAACAGATTACTAATTGTAGAAGAGTTGGAATTGGATGATGGGTTTGCGATGGATGGATCTATAAACAGGAAAATACTTCGGGTATTCCTCTTCTGTTTTGTTACGATCGTTTTTTACGGTATACCCGTACAAGCGATGAGGAGCAATCTATACCCCCTTGTCTCCAATCGCATAGTGCTGGTAATCAGCGCCATTGACATTCAAAATACATTTACTGCTTCGCTTCCCTTACCCTCCATCGCTGGAGATCAGAATTTTGCCGAAGCCCCTGTTTTTGCAGCTCCTACCATAAACGCAGTCAGGGAAACAAATATTGTACGCTTGCCCCTTATTCCGAATTCCGTTTATCCTCACGCTTCCTTTGATCTTGGACTGCTGATTATCGTAACAATTGGCGCCATGATTTTGTTCATGCTGCTAAAGCGTTTTTCCCCACCGAACCCTCTTTCCCGTTTGATCCTGCTTTCCCTGTTGCTGTTTGCCTTTGCCGGAAATCGGGAAGCGCAGGCGATAGAGGTATTCTCAAAATCTTTAAACGGACTACAAGACAAAGAAACAATGGGAGCTGCAATGGGTATTCCAGTTTCAGCAACCCCCGATTATGTAGCCCAATTTATTTCGATGAACACAGGTTCTTCTACCTGGTGTGAAGGTGAAATAAGGACGGTGACAGTTACAATAAAAAACATTGGTTTAAATACCTGGACGGATACAGCTCCCGATGTAAATATCGGAGTGAAATGGAATGCAGATGCTGGTTATTTGGTTCTTACCCACGCAGGTAACCTTGCTCCCGGAGCAACACAAACATATTCACTTCTAGTTACGGCACCATCGAGTGGCAATAATAATTTAACTTTTGACCTTGTAAAGCAAGGTGATTGTTGGTTTGGAGACAACAATGGATCATGCGGCCCAGGAAATGCCGTTTTTAAATCATTGAATATTAGCATATTAAGCACGGTAGCTACCGCCAATGCAGGTGCCTCAATGTCTCCGATTTGTACAGGAGAAACTTCGGTAGGTTTAGGGGGTTCAGTGGCTGGTTCAGCAACGGAAGGGGTATGGTCTGACGGTGGAAACGGTACTTTTTTACCTTCGCCAACAGACCTTAATGCCACATGGACTCCCAAATCGAATTACACGGGTACAGCCACATTGACGCTAACAACAACGGATGGCTGTTCTTCTGATGTAGATTCCAAAACCATTGATGTTATTGCCATGCATTCTTTGACAAAAGGACCTGTTCTGGCTCCAATCTGCCAGGGGTTTACTTCCGGACCATTGGGTGACTCTTTTAGTGGGGGCGCAACAGGGGCAATATGGACTGATGGAAGTATAGGAGGTGCATTTTTAAATAATGGCGGAGCCACTCCTGCAACTGCAACATGGACGCCACCTACTGGTTTCATTGGTAATGCAATTCTCACACTTGCCACAACCGGGCCTGGTTGTACTTCCATATCTGACAATAAATCAATTACGGTAAATGCTTTACCTATTCCCAGCTTCACGGCCTCAGCTGGAGCCACGGAGTGCGCCAGCACAGATGTGACCTATACCACGCAAGCCGGCCAGTCTGCTTATGCATGGACTATTTCGGGAACTCTGAACACCGACTACACGATCTCTTCGGGTGGAACGGGAGTGGCCAGCAGCAGCGTGACCTTGAAATGGCTGAGCTCCGGAAGTAAGACGGTAACTGTGAATTACAACAATGCAAGCGGATGCAGTGGCCAGGCGGCAGCATCATCGACAACAACGGTAAATGCCCGTCCTACTCCCAGCTTCACGGCCTCAGCTGGAGCCACCGTCTGCACCAGTACAGATGTGACCTATACCACGATAGCCGGCCAGTCTGCCTATGTATGGACTGTTTCGGGAACACTGAACACCGACTACACGATCTCATCGGGTGGAACGGGAGTGGCCAGCAGCAGCGTGACCTTGAAATGGCTGAGCTCCGGAAGTAAAACGGTAACAGTGAATTACAACAATGCAAGCGGATGCAGTGGCCTGACGGCAGCATCCTCGACAACAACGGTGAATGCCCGTCCCACTCCCAGCTTCACGGCCTCAGCTGGAGCCACGGAGTGCGCCAGTACAGATGTGACCTATACCACGTTAGCTGGCCAGTCTGCTTATGTATGGACTGTTTCGGGAACTCTGAACACCGATTACACGATCACCTCGGGTGGAACAGGAGCAGCCAGCAGCAGCTTGACCTTGAAATGGCTGAGCTCCGGAAGTAAAACGGTAACAGTGAATTACAACAATGCAAGCGGATGCAGTGGCCTAACGGCAGCATCATCGACCACAACGGTGAATTCCCGTCCTATACCCTCATTTACAACAGGTTCTGCTACTGCCTGTGCCGGCTCCTCTGGAAATATTTACACCACGGAAACCGGAATGTCAGGTTACTCATGGAATGTTCCATCTGGAGGTACCATTGACAGTGGGGCGGGAACCAATTCCATTGGTGTAACATGGAGTACTGCAGGTTCACATACGGTCCAGGTAAATTATATCAATGGCAACAATTGTACAGCAACAACACCTACTTCTTTCAGCGTCAATGTGAATCCCATTCCAACAGTCAATGTTGGCGGGGCGATGGCTCCCATCTGCCAGGGTGGAACATCGGCAGATTTGGGAGGTTCGTTTGGCGGTGGAGCAACATCTGCGATATGGTCAGCACCCAGTGGAACATTTTCCAACAACACGGGAAGCACTCCTGGCACGGCCACTTTTACGGCAGCTGTCAATTCAACTACGCCCATTACTTTGACCTTGACCACCGGCGGGGGTTCATGCGGAACAACATTCTTAACCAAACAGATAGTGGTGAATCCCAATCCAACAGTCAATGTTGGCGGGGTGATGGCTCCAATCTGTCAGGGTGGGATTTCGGCAGCTTTGGGAGGTTCGTTTGGCGGTGGAGCTACTTCTGCCGTATGGTCAGACGGTGGTGCAGGTGGAACTTTTATAAATAATGGGGGTTCCACACCGGGAACTACAACTTATACAGCCTCCGCAACTTCAGTTGCACTGGTAACATTGACAATTACAACTGCAGGTGGTTCCTGTGGTACAATATCATCTACTAAAACAATCACGGTCAATCCATTGCCCATAGCAACTGCAGGTAGTAATTCTCCGCAATGTGTAGGTCAAACATTGAATCTTACAGCTTCTGGCGGTACTTCGTATAACTGGGCTGGGCCGAATGGATTTACTTCAACTCAACAAAATCCTTCCATTTCCAATGTTAGCCTTGCAGCTTCCGGAAATTACACCGTTACAGTCACCAATGCCAATGGTTGTACATCTGTTACTACCACTTCTGTTACTGTAAATGCGGCGCCCACAGTAAGTATTTCCGTTAGTCCAATGAATGTAATTTGTAGTGGTACCAATGTAACCTTCACCGCTATAGCTTCTAATGCCGGAGTGAATCCTTTTTACCAGTGGCAGATCAATGGAGTTAATGTTACGGGTGCAACATCTTCAGCTTTTTCATCCACCACGCTTGCAAACACTCAGAAAGTGACAGTGGTGATCACTGCTGATCCCACTTACTGCTCATCTGTCGCGACCAGCAACATGATCACCATGACGGTAAATCCACCGTTAACACCCACAGTTTCCATTTTGGAATCAGCAAACAACATTTGCGCTGGTAGCCCTGTCACTTTTACAAGCATTGTTGTAAACGGGGGATCAATTCCTGGTTATCAGTGGCAAATAAATGGGGCCGATGTGAACGGAGCCACCAATTCATCTTTTTCTTCCAGCACACTTGCAAACGGAGATCAGGTTAAAGTGATTGTTAATTCAAATGTAAGCTGTGCCATTAATAATCCTGCAACCAGCAATACGGTTACGATGCAGGTCAATCCACTTATATCACCTGCTACCTCCATTGTGGCATCTACAAACACAATCTGTCCCGGTACTTCTGTAACCTATACCGCAAGCTCAACCAACGGTGGTTCAAATCCAACTTACCAATGGAAAGTAAATGGGGTCAACGCAGGTTCAAACAGCCCTACATTCACAACCGCAACATTGGCCAATGGTGATGTTGTCCGGGTTGTTATGACTTCAAATGCAAGCTGTGCTTCGCCTTCACTGGCAACCAGCAATGATATTACGATGACCGTTAATCCGGGAACCCCTGCAATTCCAGCAGCTATTTCAGGAACCAATCCGACTTGTCCTGGACTTATCGTGCAAACATACAGTGTGTCAGCGGTTCCAAATGCAACTACTTATAACTGGACTGTTCCAACGGGTTGGTCGATTACCTCTGGTGCTACAACAAATTCAATCACTGTAACAACAGGTGCAGCCGGACAAAACGGAACTATTACAGTTAATGCCTCCAACTCCTGCGGAACCAGTGCGATAAGGACTTTGAACGTTACCGTCAATAACGGGACCCCTGCCGCCCCGGGAGCGATTTCCGGAACCACACCTGTGTGTCCTTCCATCGCTGGACTAAGTTATAGCATTGCGGCAGTTCCCAATGCAACGTCCTATACATGGTCAGCCCCTGCAGGATGGACCATTACGGCCGGCCAAGGAACGATGGCAATAACTGTAACTTCAGGAAGTACAGGTCAAAACGGAGACATTACAGTGGTTGCGACCAATTCATGCGGAACAAGCCTGCCCAATATCTTACCTGTAATTGTTAATCCGGGAACTCCCACTCAGCCTGGGGCAATAACAGGTACGGCAACCCAGTGTCCCGGTTTAACCGGCCAAAGCTATAGTATTACTGCTGTACCAAATGCAAACTCTTATACCTGGACAGTACCAGCAGGCTGGACGATTACAGGAGGCATGGGGACAAGCGCCATTACGGTGACTTCAGGTAGTGCCGGCCAGAATGGAAACATTACCGTAACGGCCACCAATACCTGTGGAACCAGTATTTCCCAGCTGCTTGCCGTAACCGTGAATCCCGGGACTCCAGCTATTCCAGGACTTATTACCGGGGCACCCAACCAGTGCATCAGCAAAACCGGGTTGATATACAGCATTGCAGCAGTACCCAATGCGACTACTTATACCTGGACCGTTCCAGCAGGCTGGACCATTACTGCAGGGCCAGGAACAACTTCCATTACAGTTTCCACTACAGCTGGAGCAGTTAGCGGCAACATCACGGTAACAGCGGGCAACTCATGTGGAACAAGCAGTACCAGTACATTGGCCGTAATCGCAAGCCCCGGGGCACCGGCAGCTCCGGCGACACCTTCACCGAAGGCTGGTCAGGCAAATTCAATTTGTCCGGTTGCTGTTGGTTTAGTTTATTCAACTTCAGCAGTGGTTAATGCTACCAGCTATACCTGGAACGTACCAGCCAACTGGACAATAACTTCAGGACAGGGAACCACATCAATTACCGTAGATGTTGGTGTTCAACCCACTGGGGATAAAAATATTTCTGTAACGGCAAACAATGCATGTGGATCAGCAACCAGCGGAAATCTTATAGTTACTGTAGGAACATTTGCATCAGTGAACGCCGGAGCAGATCAAACTGTTTGTGTTGGAACACGAGTGATTTCTTTGCAGTCGACTGTTGGAGGCGCTACCAATTCAGCGAATGATTTAACTTGGACTGCACCTTCAGGAACTTTTTCAAATGCGAATAAAGACAATCCAACCTATACCATTGATAATACTTTATCAACAAATGGGGGTTCTGTTGTTCTTATGATTACAGCCAGAGCTGAAGGTAATTGCCCCATTGTGACTGATCAGATGGTAGTTACAGTGCTCCCCAATCCGACCGCCACCATTACCGGTACAACCGTTATTTGTTATAATTCAACTTCAACAATCAACTTTACCGCAACGCCCAATACAACAGTTACCTATACAATTAACGGAGGAGCGGGCATCACTTTTGACATTGGGGCAACAGGGACTGCTTCAATCAATACGGGCGCCTTAATTGCCAACAAAACTTATGCATTGACAAATGTTGCATATACCAACGCACCAACATGTGGTCAAACCGCTTCAGGCTCCGCAACAATTACCGTAAATACCCTTGCTACTGTCAATGCGGGAAGTCCTCAAACCATTTGTGCCGGCAGCACCGCTACCATGGCCGGAATAATAGGAGGTAGCGCCACATCAGCCACCTGGAGCGGTGGCGGCGGGACCTTCAGTCCAAACGCTACGACCTTGAATGCGGTTTATACGCCCACTGCTGCTGAGATTTTAGCGGGTACAACAACTTTAACTTTAACGACCAATGATCCCAATGGTCCTTGCGGAGCAGCAACTGCGTCAATCCTATTAACGATTAATCAGCTTGCTACTGTAAGCGCTGGAGCCGCTCAAACCATTTGTGCCGGCAGCACTGCGACCATGGCCGGAGTTATAGGAGGAAGTGCCACATCAGCAAACTGGAGTGGTGGTGGCGGATCTTTCAGTCCAAACAATATCGCTTTGAATGCAACTTATACTCCTACTGCTGCTGAAATTTTAGCAGGTTCAGCAACCTTAACTTTAACCACCAACGATCCGCTTGGTCCATGCGGATCAGCAACTGCTTCCATGATTTTAACCATCAATCCTATTGCTACGGTAAATGCCGGGACAGATCAAACCATTTGTTCAACTTCAACAGTTACCCTGACTGGTGCAGTTGGCGGAGGGGCGAGCTCCGGAACCTGGAGCGGGGGTAATGGTACTTTCAATCCAAACAACACGACGCTGAATGCGGTTTATACCCCCAGTGCATCTGAAGTTGCTGACGGATTGGTGTTGCTGACTTTAACTACCAACGATCCTGCCGGTCCGTGTGCAGCGAATTCCGATCAGGTCCAGATCGCCATCAATCCGGCAGCAACGGTTAATGCAGGCTTGGATCAGAATATTTGTCAGGGTTCATTTATTATCCTGAGCGGAACCATTGGTGGCGCTGCCACTTCCGGGACCTGGAGCGGAGGCACAGGAACCTTCAGTCCAAACAATACTACCTTGAACGCCACCTATACACCTGGGGCAGCTGAAACAGGATTGGTCATACTGACCCTAACAACAAACGATCCAGCCGGATCATGTGGTTCTGTTTTCGATCAAGTGGCAATTACCATCGACCCAAAACCCTTGGTAACGGTAAGTCCCGATCAGATGATTTGCTCCAATGCCACTGCCACTGTTGTCGGTTCGTTTGGTGGAGGTGCCAATTCTGCCATTTGGAGCACCAGCGGTAGTGGAACTTTTAATGACAATACCTCCGGGACTGCTGTATATACTCCAAGTAACGGCGATATTTCGACGGGTGCAGTAACATTAACCTATACAACCAACGATCCGGCAGGGATCTGCGGGCCGGCCAGCGCTTCACTTATCTTAACTGTCAAAAAAGTAATCATCATTACTTCACAACCTGTAAATACAGGGGTTTGCGCTACCTATCCGGCCGATTTGATGGTAACAGCCGCTGGGGACAATCTTATTTACCAGTGGTATAGAGGCCTTGCTCCGGGTGGATCGCAAGTCGTTAATTCATCCAATATTACAGGAGCACAAGCGGCTACCCTTCATTTCAAAAATGTGGCTCAGCCCGATGACGGAACTTATTATGTGGTGATCAGCAGTGCCAATGCCTGTTCAACTGAAACTTCCAATTCAATTACCCTAAATGTGGATGAGGAAATTACGGTTACCACACAACTGCAATCCAAATCGGCCTGTATCGGTGATCCAGTCATATTTACTATTGTTGCTGAACCAGCCGGATTATTGACCTATCAGTGGAGAAAAGACGGAGTAGATATTCCTGGGAAAACAACCAATACACTTGATCTGGGAAATGTAACATTGGCTGATAACGGAAACTTTGAAGTTCAAATCAAAGGATTGCCTGGCTATACCTGTTCCAATGCACAATCGGCGCTTGCCACCTTAACGGTCCATGCAGATGCCACGATGGCACGCTCTTCTGCTCCAGGTACGGATGCTCAAAACGCCTGTTTTAGTCAACCCATCAACAACATCACGTATGTGATTGGCGGCGGAGCTACCAATGCGGGAGTAACTGGTTTACCACCGGGAGTTACAGGAGTCTTTAATGCAGGAGGTTTCACAATCAGCGGAACACCAACAGCAACTGGAGTATTCAATTACAACATCACAACATCAGGGAACTGTGTTCAAGCCAGTGCAACGGGAACTATTACCGTCAATCCGTCACCAACCATTACGCTTGGTACCCCTTCAAACTATTGTCCGGCAGTAAGCAGTTTTACTTTGCCTTATCTGTCAATCACCGGAACTCCTGTTTCCTACAGTATTTCAGCAGGAGTCCCCGCATTGAGCGGTTTTGTACCATTGGTTGATGCAGCTTTGGGAGCCAGCCCGATTAACGTTGCTTTACCTGCTGGCGTTTTGACGGGAACCTACCAGTTTATTATTACTGTAAAAAACAATAACAACTGCTCATCCGTCAACCAGACATTTACTGTCACTTTTCAGGATGTTATACCTCCGGTAAGACCGGTATTGCCCAACGTCAATGAACAATGTTCGGTTACAATCACTCCGCCGACAACTACTGACAATTGTTCGGGTACAATTACCGGAACCACTACCACCACATTCCCATTTATAACCACCGGTACTAGTACCATTGTATGGACTTTTACAGATGCTTCGGGAAATTCGACGACTGCCAATCAGGTGATAACGATTGACGATACCACTTCGCCAACATGGAATTTGTTCCCAGGAGATTTAACACTGGAGTGTGGAGCATCACTCAATACGACTCCGGCCGCAACCGGCACACCAACAGCAACTGACAATTGCGGACCTGTTACAATCACCCAGACCGAAAGCGTTATTCAAGGTGCTTGTCCGAGTAGGTATACCATCAAACGAACATGGAAAGCAACCGATGTAAAAGGAAATTCCATTACCAAAGACCAGTTAATTAACATTGTTGATACAACAGCTCCCCAAATTAGCTGTGTATCCTATACCAATTTTGATGCAAACGTAGTACCGGCATCCGAACTTCATACGGGGGTTACTGCAACGGATAATTGTTCATCTTCAGGGGCAATCATTTTCGAATTGATCAGTGAAGAATATTTTGGTTTGGACAATACTGCAGGTTTCTGCCCTTCAAGTCTGGAAAGAGTGTACCGGGCAATTGATGCCTGTGGAAACATATCGTCCACCTGTACTCAAAGATACACTTTTATCGACAACCCGAACTGTCAGTCTTGTATCGATGATCCCACAACCCAAGCTGATAATGTACCTTTCTACCCAGTTATATTTACCAAGGCAGATGAATCATGGACCTCTCCCAATGTAGTCAGAAATGGTGTTTGCTGTTTTGCAGAAGGGCCACCACCGCCAAAATGTATTTCGTTTAATGTGTACCTCAATGAGAATGCCGTAGGTTTGATTTTCACCATTCCAACGGGTGCTGTTCCAGGAGGATCTTTGTATTACCATGTCGATTGCGGTCCACCAAAAAAAGTAGGAGAAGTGCTTTGCCTGAGTGGAGGCCGTTTTTATACGATTACTTTTTGTGAGCCGGGGAATAATCCAAATACATACAAAATTCAATCGATCAGCGGGGCCACCAAAACCGAAAATATTATTACCAGGGCGGATGCCAATTGTGTTAAAAATATTGAAGTTACCGGATTAGAGCAAAATGCTTTTCTGACATGGAAGGTAAAATATCCAGCCAATGCTGATAGTCTGTTAAACAGTCTTTCCTGTATTAACTGTTTGTCGCCTGTGTTTACACCCAATAAGTACACTCCGCCAACCATTATTTACGAAGTTTGCGGACAAGTGGTTGGAAGTTATCAGTGTGGAGCTACTGCTTTAACAGATTGTGCAGATGTTACAGTAACTACTTTACCTGCCATCAAAATTGCGTTTGATGTTAATCTTGGAAATATTTGCGCCAATAATATCCCGACCATTCATGCCGGAGTAACCCCTGTTTTGAATTATACCTACCAATGGTATGATGGGAGCAATGGAACTGGAAATTTAATGTCATCCAATTCAGACTGGACGCCTACAGTACAGGGTAATTTTTCATTGGTAGTGACCGAAACCCAGAGTGGACTTACCTGTAATTCATCGACCAATAATTTCAACCTTACTTTCGATACTTTTGGTCCGTCCACACTGAATGTACCGGCCAACCTTGTAATTGAATGCAATGATCCGGGTGCCGAAGCAGCTATTGCAGCATGGATTGCGCTGGCCAATGCAGCGGATGATAATATCTCGAGTATTCCGGTTCAAAATGATTATGCAATTTTCACGCATTCCTGCGGTGCAGTGAGGGTCGTTAAGTTTTGGGCGGATGATATTTGTGGTAACCGAACCCTAAAAACAGCTGAAATTCATATCAAAGATACCAAGGTTCCAACCTGGGTTTCAGCAGTGGGCTCACTTAACCGACTGCTTTCCTGTTCGGATAATATCGGACTGGCCAATGCACAGGCTTTGGCACCTGTGGCCACTGATGTTTGCGACCCAAGCCTTACTCTTACAAAAACCGCAGGTGCATTTGTGCCAGATCCAGCTTGTCCCAATGGCGGAACTTACACCAACACATGGATCGCTCAAGACGATTGTTTAAATACCAGTATCCTATTTACCCAAACCATTACCATTACCGATACAAGCCCCCCGGTCATTGCAACACAAGCCCAAAATGGCTCTTCCGCCTGCGTTTCCGTGAACCCGATGCTTGACGCGGGATACGTGGCATGGCTGGCCACCAATGGCGGCGCTATTGCCAATGATGCCTGCGACAACAACCTTACCTGGACCAACAACAGCGCTACTCAAACCTGGGTGATTGACCTTGTCAACCATACCAAAACGATCACAGTCATCTTTACGGCAACTGACGATTGTACCAACAATGTTCAAACTTCGGCCGTAACTTATACCTTGAACGACGATCTGAATCCAACCATCGTTTGTCCTCAAAGTTCGAATGTTGTAGCGCCTGACCTGTTCGAGGATTTTGTTTCGGGTAACGGCTGTACCTGGGTTCCAACCAATGTTCCTAATCCAATTTATAATGACATTTGTGGAACTGTCAAACTGACCTATGTTCTTTCTGGAGCTACCGTTGGCAACAGTCCCGCAACGGGTTTCAACTATGTAAGCAGCGCTACACTCAATTTGGGTATCACCACTGTAACCTACACCGTATATGATGCAGCCGGCAACACGTCAAGCTGCGCAATCAGGGTTTGGATTAAAAATATCGACCAGCCGAGGTTTAATATATCTTGTCCAACGGGTACCGATCAGAATATTCTTGTATCTGCTGATGTGGATAAATGTGATAAAAGTGTGACGTTCAAGGCTCCGCTGATTGACAATTTCTGCGTTGAAATATTTAGTGCAAGCTACCAAATAGATGCCAATTTACCGGTTTTGGTTCCAGTTGTTGCAGCGTCTCAAATACCCTCCATCACCCAACGGTTTACAGTTGGGGTCCATACTATCTCCTGGGTCATTACAAGTGCCTCCGGTACTCCATATCCTTGTACGCAGACGGTTACAGTTACTGATGATCAGAAACCAACGATTGCTTGTCAAGACGATGTGGAGGATTTCATCCTGGACGGAGGTTGTACCTTGATAAGCAACAAGCTGACAGATCCTGTTACTTTTGACAATTGTTCGGCTCAATTGACTTACCATTTGGTATTTGAAAATGGAACATTTGCGGATGGAAATGGACCAGTTACCAATTATTCTTTTCCAATCGGGAAAACTCAGGTCACCTATACTGTTACTGATCCAGTAGGTGCAGCACACAATGTTTCCTGTTCGTTTCAGGTATGGATAAAAAACATTATCAATCCTCATTTTAATGTAATCTGTCAAACGGGTACCGATAAGGATATTGTTCTATCTGCGGAAGCTGATAAATGTGATGCCAGTGTGACATTTAAAGCCCCGGTGATTGATAATTTCTGCGTTGAAGTATTTGGTGTTACCTATCAAATAGATGCCAATCTACCGGTTCCGGTTCCTGTTGTTGCAGGGTCTCCAATACCCTCCATCACCCAGCGGTTTACTGTCGGCTTACATACTATTTCCTGGGTCATTACAAGTGCCTCAGGAACTCCCTATACATGTCCCCAAACAGTTAAGGTGACCGATGATCAGGACCCCACCATTACCTGTCCGGTCAATCCATTAAATCCCGGAGGACCATTTGTTGTACAAACAGATCTAAACAAGGCATACGCTTCAAATATTAATGTTCCAAAGCCAACCAATATAGGAGATAACTGTAGCTATGTTTTGACCTGGACAATGTCATTGGCGGGTGTTTCATTCGATGCTTCAACCAACACTACCGGGGAAAGCTTTGTCCCTACCACTTATCCAAAGCTCAACCTGGGTGACAATATCATTACCTATACAATAGATGATGGACATGGCAATGTGATACCCTGTTCGTTTACCATCAAAATAGAAGGCATTCCTGGAATTAATTGCCCGGTAGATATTGCAGAAATAACAGATCCCAATTTATGTACTACTACCCTCAATCCGGGTATACCTACCTTGAAGCCCGGGTCAGCACCTGCTGATACATGGAATTGGGTTATGACCGGGGCAACGGTCGCTTCAGGGACAAGCAGTGGTATTATACCAGCTTCCATTGGTAACTATCCTTTTAATCTTGGCCTTACCATGATTACATGGACAGCCAGCAATGTTTCAGGCACATCATCGCCTTGTACCCAAACCATAACAGTAACCGACCAGGAAGCTCCAACATTCACACTTCCAGCTACAGTTGTCAGCTATTGCGTGAGCAATATCTTATCTGCTGTTTACAATCCAAACTCTACCCCATTGATTGTACCTGAATACGATGATTTAACCACGCCACGGCCTGAATATTATACGATGACCGCGGTAAGTAAACTTTTGAATCTCGATGCAACTATTAATAATTTTAATGATAACTGTTGTGCCGACAATACATTGATCATTCACTGGGAGATTATATTCGCACCAACACCTGACCCATCCACAAAAGACCATGATCCCATTACCAAGTCGCCAATTACAGCTCAAAAGGGACAGCCCTCTGCGTACGGCGATATAGATTTTCCTGGCGATGGGGTGACTTTTCTGGATGTAATCCATCAGATCAATTACTGGTTGGAAGATTGCCATGGAAATCCTGCTAGTAATCCAACTATAAAAACCCTTAACATTATTATTAAACCGAGGCCAAACCTAATTAAAACAACAATGAGTAATCCTTAAATATAAAAAATATGAAACAAAACATTTACATCGAAACAACAACACTTAGCCAAAAAGAAGAAAGTATCAAAGATGCATTTGGCGGAATGCAACCATCATTGAAAAGGGAACAACCCAATTTCAATCAACTCAGACATCCTTTTATTGCAGGGGTAATGAAGAAAGGAAGAGGTGGTCGGCATTTAGGACGTGATGGGCCACCTGGCCGTGCACGTAGTCCGGGAATCCATTTCAAAAAGGAAGTGCTCCTTGAGTCTTTATCACCATTGAATACAAAAATAAATATCAATATTTTAATAAAACTAAAATTCAATTATTTACAAACATTAAATTTTTACAATCATGAAAAAGCAAATTTTAATTCTCTTAATGGCGTTGTTCGTCATTGGTATCTCTAAATCTTATGGGCAGCTTACCTCTAGACCAATAAATGTTACATGTCTACCCAATGATGCACTTCATCCTGTTCCTGGAACTCCATACAGTTATACTGTAACTGTTCCGGATCCAGCTGGAGGAACATCTTGGGATACTAAAAAGTACACATGGTTTGTTACTCAGGATAAGGATTTTGTAATAAAAGATCCAACTACTCCTTTTTTACCTATATTGAATCTCGCAGCTATGGAACCTGGTGATAATTCTAGTTTGTTAATGAATCCAACAACTGCAACAGAGTATGCTAGTCCAGCTAATGGAAAAGCCACTATAGAATTAACATGGAAGAGTTTTGCCTATGTTGCAACAAAGCCAGTTTTTGTTGTAATAAATGTTGCGGGGTCTGTTACTTCAGGTTGTTCTGATATCTCTAATCTCAAAGTGTACGAAATTGTTCCAGCATTTGCCTTTACTCTTGATATTGAGAACTTAACAAGAGCCGGCGCACTTCCTAGCACCTTAGCATATGGAGCTAATATTGATAATTGTATCTCAACTATACAATCTGCATCATATGATGCTGTCAATAAAAGTGTGATTTATAATTTTGGTGCAGATACAATGTATTATGAAGTAAATGCAGCCAATTGGTTTGATAGATGGGAATTAAGCGCTAAAGTGGGTGGAATTAGTTCTACCCAAACAGTCAAACTTGACTGGGCTTATGCTCCTGCAACACGTCCAATTGATTTTAAAGCTGATATAACAAAAGCTGCACTTCCAGCAGATTCATGGCATGTAATTACTGCTGCAACAGGTACTATTACAAGCCCATTTACAAGTACTGATTTAGTGGCACCAAAAAATGGGACAACTGCTGTTGATAAAGATGGAGAATCAATCGTCATTAGAATGGTTGTAAAACATGGAACTGTTGATGAAGGAATTGTAGATGAACCTATAACTCTGGCTGTAGATGGTATCCTCTATCATGCAGCAGCTGCAACTCCTACAGTTTTTGATGTAAAAGGTGCGGCTAATGAGGGTGATATTAATATTATAGCTGGTGCTGATCCGGTAACTGAAAAATGTCCATGGGTTGATGGTTATGTTAATGATATAGCAACTCAAACCATCAAGGCAAGACCTAATATTCTAGATGCTATTTCTGACACACCAGCTGCAACAGATTATCTTCCTATTCAGCCATAATTTGATTGTGGTTGAAAATATTTTTTTTCATGAAATCCAATACTTTTTCCGATTAAGCTAATACTTAGTCGGGAAAAGGAATGGGAAAAGGAGAAACAATAAGATAGTTAAATATTAAAGGTTGCATAGAATACCTTTATGAAAGATCATTTTACGTAACCATTGATCCCAAAAGGGTCCAACAGTTATATAATTAATTTGGTCCATAAGCTGTGGTCCTTCAACGGTTGATTGTTATCGGCCCGTTGGGAAAAACCAGGGGTGGGGCTTTAAAAAAGAGAACGTTTTTATATGAAGAAAGGGTCAAATGCCATCCATTCAATATCGCAAACCATTGAATGGAACGGGGGAAAGCCCTTGGGGGCGGGAGATCTGAGAAAAAGAAGGGGAGAAAATGAGAAAGTGAGAAGGTGAGAAAATGAGAAAGTGGATTGTCACAATATCATGTTTCAGTTTCGCATTTCGATGGGATTCGTATAGAAATCCCACGCAGGTAAAAGAACTCAGAGTTATTGCCAAAAGATGGACTTGGCTTCGAGCCTCAGCCCGGTGATGACGAACGCCAGCGGGGAACCGCACAGAAGTTGGACAGCCCCTGATTGCGGGGGCCGGGTTCAATTGATTAAGTGGATTTATCATGATGAAAATAAGGGTAATAAAATGGTAAATACAATGCAGGATCCTACTGGAGGCCGGGTCGATACACACTGAGTCGTTTGTACTCAGGGCGACCCGGTCTACATAGGAGGTTCACGGGACAATCCAGTCAGTTGGCTGGGTTGGCCTGGTGATCCGCCTGGGAGGAAGAGGAGAAGGTGAAAATGAGAGAAGATGAGAAGATGAGAAGGTGAGAAAGTGAGAAGATGAGAAGGTGAGAAAATGAGAAGGTGAGAAAGTGAGAAGAATAAAATAGAGGATGGAGAAAGTAGAGAAAGTGGAGAAAGTGAGAAGATGAGAAAAATAAAATAGAGGATGGAGAAAGTGGAGAAAGTGGAGAAAGTGAGAAGATAAGAAAAAGAAAAAATGCTGCAATTCGTCGGCAATGACGGAGAAGGGCATTCGTGAAATTCGTCCCGGGTACTCGGGGTTCGTGTAATTAGTATATGATGAGGAAACGCTTGTACATAGAACGTCTGGTAATTGCAGCGCTGCTGTTGTTGCTGCTGGCTTTGGCTCCCGCCATGGCCCAGACTGTCGTGCACAAGGGTGAGACAACTCCATTGACCGTAGAACAAAATGGGTATGATTCTTATACCTGGGAACTATACAACGACTCGACGGTCAACTTTGCAACTGCCGTAGGAACGGCTGTGACCGATGGAGATGCCCAGTTTGTGGGAAAAATCGACAGCGCAACTGTCAATGTGCTCTGGAAAGAGCCTGGCACTTACTTCTTTAAAGTGAGGGCATTGAACGCCTCAGGGTGTACCATGAACCTAAAGATTGGAATCGTGAAAGTGCTGAATTCAATACCAACGGCGATCGTGGTGGCTGACCAGGCGGTTTGCGAAGGAGCAAAAATAGAACTCGGTGTTAGCTTCACGGGAACAGCCCCCTGGAGTTTTAGCTATACCGATGGAACCACCATC
>DASXUZ010000239.1:0-7068 GCA_036504555.1 Prolixibacteraceae bacterium
ATTAAAGACCAGATGGTAGTGGTAAATGGTGTTTCCAAAGCTTTTGCCATGACCGGTTACCGCATCGGCTACATTGCCGCCCCCCTTTGGCTGGCCAAGGCTTGTGACAAATTGCAGGGACAATATACCTCAGGGCCTTGTTCCGTTTCGCAGATTGCATCGGTTGCAGCATTGAATGCCCCCCTAACCACTGTATATGATATGGTCGAGCAATTCGAAAAACGCAGAGATCTTGTATTGGCCCGCCTGGCTGAGATTCCAGGGGTCAAAACCAGCAAGCCTGATGGCGCCTTTTATGTATTCCCCGATATTTCTGCCTTCTTTGGAAAATCGGATGGTACCTTAACAATTAACAATGCTGACGATATGGGCTTGTTTATCCTCTCGAATGCCTTTACAGGGGTGGTTTCAGGTTCAGCCTTTGGCGCTCCCGAATGTATCCGCATTTCGTATGCCGCCTCAGAAGCCGACCTGAACAAATCACTGACAAGAATCAAAGATGCTTTGGCTACTTTAAAATAAGTCAAAAGATAGATTAAATCACATTTAAGAGCCCGATAGATTAATTTCTACCGGGCTTTTTCTTTTTTTGATATAATGAAGCATTAAGAATTGTTAAATAGTGAAATTGTTGTAAATTGCACCTATTAAAGATGAATGCAATAAATTGAATGGAAAAATTATCATGATGAGATATCTGATACTGGTAGGAGTTTGTGTGCTTTTTTTTCAATGTAAAAAAGAATCCGTCAATATTGATTATACCAGTTTTGGCGATGGGATTGTGGTTACCAGCCTTCTGAAAAACTGTCCTGGCTGCTCTGCACAAACTGGTTATGGTTTGGATCTCAACAAGGATGGAATGCGTGATTTTACGATTATCATCTCTCATTCGATGGCAGATTCAATCTACACGATGAAAAATGCCTATTATATATTCATCAGGACCGACGAGGTGAATTTATCTGCTCCCAATAATTTTTCTCTTAGAATAGCGACCGATAAAAATAAAACCACCAATTGGCCAGATTATCAAATCTTGGCAGATTTGAAAAATTACGGTGAAGAACCTTCCTTCAATGATTCAATACATTATCAAAATGCCTGGATCTATAAGGTAGATGACTATGATAGTTTAACCGTTGAAGGAAATCATTATATCGGCTTAAAACTGATCGGTAAAAATGGAAAGCACTATTATGGATGGGTGCAATTGGGTATTGAATTTTGGAAAGTAACCATTAAAGACTTTGCATTTTGCAGTACACCCAACCATCCGATTCAATGTGGCAAACTGGACTGAGATACGAATTTCACGAATTTAAAATACGAATTTCACGAATTTAAACGAATTACACGAATGGGTTGATCTCATTTTCTCATTTTCTCACCTTCCCATTTTCTCATTTTCTCATCTTCTCATTTTCTCATCTTCTCATCTTCATTCCCTACACCTTCATCGCCCTATCCATTTCCCTGGTGTGATCCTTTAATTTGAGGGTTTCACGCTTATCGTAGGTCTTTTTTCCCTTGGCCAGTGAAATCTCCAGCTTGGCCAGTCCGCGGTCGTTAATGAACAGTTTGAGGGGTACAATGGTGATCCCGCCTTCCTTGGCTTTCTTCTGGATTTTGATCAGCTCTTTTCTGTTGAGCAGTAGCTTGCGGTCACGCTTGGCAATGTGGTTGTTGCAGGTGCCCAATTCGTATTCTGAAATATGCATATTCCTGACATACAATTCATTGTTGGAAAATGAACAAAACGAATCGACCAAACCGGCTTTCCCTCCGCGGATTGATTTTATCTCGGTTCCCGATAATTGAATACCGGCATAAAAGTTTTCAATGATCTCGTAATCAAAGAATGCCTTTTTATTTTTGATGCTGATATTTTTCTGTTTGTGTTCCATTTTAAAAACGATCCATTTAAGTTATCCGCCATTTTTAACCTTTGATAGAATTTATCGCACTGTCGGATTTAGCATTACAAAAATACATTATTTTGCAGTTCGAAAACTTCAGAACCCATGGACAACGAAAAATATAATCTCATTACCATTCTTGGACCTACTGCTTCGGGAAAAACGGCCGTCGCTGCGCGCGTGGCTTCACTGCTGAACGGCGAAGTCATTTCAGCTGATTCAAGGCAGGTTTACCGCGGCATGGATCTTGGAACTGGCAAGGATTATGCTGATTATGTGATTGATGGTCAGACTGTACCTTGTCACCTGATCGATATCGTTGAGGCAGGCTATGAATACAATGTCTATGAATACCAGAAAGATTTCCTAAAGGTTTTTGCAGATATCACCTCACGGGGAAAACTTCCTGTCATGTGTGGGGGAAGTGGTTTGTACCTGGAAGCGATCCTGAAAAACTACAAGCTGATCCAGGTTCCCATCAATGAACCGCTGCGTGAAAGCCTGGATGATAAATTGCTGTGGGAGCTGACTGAAATCCTCAGAGGCTATAAAAACTATCTCCACAACCAAACCGATACCGAAAGTTCAAAGCGAGCCATTCGTGCCATAGAAATTGAAGAGTACTACCTCACTCATCCAGAGATTGATACCGGGATGCCCGACATTCATAGTCTGGTAGTGGGAGTGGAGTATGAACGTTCGGCCCGCCGCAAGCGCATTACCAGCCGTCTGAAGCAACGCCTCAGGGAAGGCATGCTCGATGAGGTTCAGCGGCTTCTGGATAGTGGATTGACCCCTGAACAACTGACCTACTATGGACTGGAATACAAATACATGACCCTGCACCTGACTGGGAAAATCACTTACCAGGAAATGTTTGATGGACTGAATGTCGCCATTCACCAGTTCGCCAAGCGCCAGATGACCTGGTACCGTCGAATGGAGAAACAGGGTACCGACATTCATTGGCTGGATGGTTTCATGCCCATGGAGGAGAAGGTGGAAAAGATATTGGAATGGTACACCCAATAATGTTTAATTTCTTTGTAACATTGTTAGTAAGGAATCCAATTTTGAGTTCGCTCTGAAAAATGGTCTCTGACATGAAGAGTTTGAAGTTTAATGTTCAAAGTTGCTTGCCGATCCCAGTGAAACTGTAAACTTTAAACTTTGCAGCCAATCCAGATCGGCACGCAACTTTAAACTTTAAACTATTTCAATACTTCTTTCCTTCCACACAATCCTCATCACACACAAGTCGGCCCCATCTGATTCTCTCACCAGGCAATTCAGGTTTTCATTTTCTGATACCTGTGTTCTGGTAACTGCAATTGCATCACCCGCCTGGCCTTCCTTGAGGTAATTCACTTCGAGTTCTGCTGGCTCATGGGAATTCAGGAATTCGATCCCGTAATCATCCAGCACCCGTTCTACATACTTGACACTGTTAAAATGCTGGTTAATATCCAGGTCGCTAAACAGAACGGGGTAAAAGTTCAACTTTTCAGAATGCACATCCGGCTTGATCCTTTTGGGATTCCTGCACGCGTTGAGATCTATCCGTTTAGGGAAAGTGTCCCGGTATTCGCTCAGCCTGAATATCTTGTGCGATTCCATGTCCAGTATCAACCAGGCTGAACTGGCACGCAGCAAAAGGTCACCCCGATCGTTTTCAACAATGTATTCGCGGTAGGCATACATGCCGTCAGTTCCTGCCGACCAGGTGCTTAGGGTAATCTGATCCTGCCAGGCCGGGTATTTTTCAACCTGGAAATACATGCGCGACAGGACCCAAAATAAATTGTTGTTCTTCAAACTGTCATATCCCCAATCCATCACCTGTGCATGGGCCCAGGCCGCTTCGATCAAAATATTAAATATTGATGCAATCGAGGCTTTCCCGTATTGATCGGTTTGGTAGGACAATACGGAAAGATTCTGCTGGTATTTCTCCATTTTTGCGGGGTGATTTTAAACCTTTGTACAAATGTATTGTTGCGTTTTGTAAAACCAATCGAAATATCGACTTTTGTACAAAATTTAATAATTAGATGAAGAAAATTATCATAAAGACACCTGATCAGATTGAGGGAATCAGAAAGAGCAGCAAATTGGCAGGTCAAACACTCGAATATATAGCCGAATTTGTGAAGGAAGGTGTTTCTACCGAATTCCTGAATGAGAAAATTGATGCCTTTATCCGCCTGCATGGTGCCATCCCTGCAACCCTTGGATATGGCGGATACCCGAAGTCTTGCTGTATTTCATTAAACGAAGTGGTCTGTCACGGAATCCCTTCTGAAAATATCATCCTGAAGGACGGGGATATTCTCAACATTGATGTCACCACCATCCTGAATGGCTATTATGGCGACACCAGCAAAATGTTTACCATCGGTGAAGTGTCACCCCGCGCCCTTGAATTGATTGAAGTAACCAAGCACGGCATGAATTTAGGTATTCAACAGGTGAAACCTGGCAACCAGTTTGGAAACATTGGCTTTGCCATCAGTAAATATGTCAAGTCCAAAGGCTTCAGCGTGGTGTATGAATATTGCGGACATGGCGTAGGGGTCGAATTTCATGAAGAACCACAGGTCGATCATACTTCACGCCGGAACACCGGTTCATTCATGCAACCTGGAATGACTTTTACCATCGAGCCGATGATCAATGAAGGCAGACCTGGAACCATTGTTGATAAATCAGACAAATGGACCGCCCGAACGGTGGATAAAAAGCTATCGGCCCAGTTCGAACACACCATCCTGATCACTGAAACCGGCTATGAAGTTCTCTCAGACGTAACGGGGGAATATTAAATAAAAGCAACTCATCCAGAGACTTCAAGCCAATGGATGAGTTGACTGTAATTTCAAGTAATTGATTATTTTTTTTTCATTACTTTTACACTAAAAAGATGAACGATATAGTAATAAAATACAACCGGTTAAATAAAACTGCAAGGCAGGAAGTAAATGACTTTATGGATTTTTTACTAAGTAAACAAAAATCCAGCAAACCCAATTTTTTGTCCAATTACAAAAATAAAATCCTCCATGTTTCTATATGGACTGATTCAGATTTAAAAATATTTGATCAAAACCAAGAATTGTTCAATCAATGGAGAGTCCAGGAATGGTAGTTGATACAAGTATATTTATTGAATTCTTAAGGGCTAAAGACAAAACAAAAACTGCCTTATTCCTGATTCCTGAGGATGAACAAATTTACATCGCTTCAGTAACCTTATATGAATTGCTTATGGGAGCAACAACTCCCGATAAAATAGCGGACATAAAAATATTAACCGATGAAATACCTGTTTTACCTTTTAATGCAGAGGTCGCAGAGAAATCGGCAGAGATATATCACCAACTACGGCAATTGAACAAGATGATCGAGTTCAGGGATATTTTCATCGCTGCCACGTGCATTGTCAATAATCTTCCAGTAAGGACGCTCAACAAAAAGCATTTCGATCGAATTCAAGAATTAAATGTTCAGTAGTTGGAACACTCATCCAATGAATTGTCTTGCCGGATGAGTGCTCTTCACATTACTTTTCTTCAATACAATACAAATATTTAGCCCCTCTTAATATCAGGTCATTGCCCACCACCACGGGTGAGGCTTCAAAAGTATCATCCAAGGTATTTTTAGCCAGCATTGAAAATTCGCCTCCGGCTTTTACTACCACTACAGTTCCTGTTGCTGCCACATAGATTTTATCCTTGCACCCGGTAGGCGATGAGAAAATATTCGTGATTCCATCTATCTTCTGATTGCTGTAAACAACCTTTCCATCTTTGGCATCCAGGCAGCTCATCACTCCATTGTTGCCTTTTAGAAAATACAGTTTTCCATCCAGTAACACCCCGCTCGGTGTATAGGGTGCATCCTGGTTGTATTCCCAAAGGATTGCACTGCTGCCGGTGATATCGCCTTTGGCCTTGGCCAGGTCGATGGCCTTGATGGCATTTCCCCTGAATCCGCTCAGCAGGTACAGAATTCCATCGGCATACATGGGGTTAGGAATCACGTTTTTGGTCATTCCCGTACATTCCCAGATCACTGCTCCCGTTTCTGCATCATAGCTTCTCACCTTGTTGGTAGCGCTTGTGATCACTTGTGCTTTCCCGTTCACTTCCACAACCAGCGGGGTCGCCCAGGAGGTGATTTCATCGCGCTCAGCGGTCCATGCTTCCTTCCCAGTCTTTTTATCCAATGCGTACAAGAATGATTTTTGCTGATGGTCCCACACAACGAAAACCTTGTCTTTATAGACCGCCGGAGAACTACCTTCTCCAAAACTGGCCACAATTTCCATTTGTCCAAAATCACGATCCCACTTGATATTACCCTTTAAATCAATGCAATACAAACCGCGAGATCCAAAATAGGCAAAGATGTTTTCACCATCGGTCACCGGAGAGCTGGAAGCCCAGCTACCCAGTTCATGGGTGCGTTCAAGGGGCATTTCTTCCTTAACAACCGTTTGCCAGTTGATTTTCCCTGAAGTCTGATCAACTGAAATGACCTTGAATTGGTGGATGTATTCTGTCTGGTTGGGTGCCATTGGGCTGGCAGCAGCTGCCGATGCCTCGGGTTTTTCCACTTTCCGGTCTGTTGCAACAGCTGTTTGAACGATCACCTGGTGATCCCATACAATGGGGGTGGCATGTCCCTTGCCAGGAATTTCAACCTTCCATTTTACATTTTGAGTTTCACTGAATTCAACAGGCGGATTCCCAATGGGGTTAGCCCCCGTATTGTACATCCCGCGCCATTCAGGCCAGTTGTTGGTATTGACTGCTTTTTCCTGCGCCTGAGTACTGCTGATGGAAAAGCAAATGAAAAGCAGAAGGCAAAAACATTGGATTGATGAAGCTGAAGCCGGTTTTTTCATGGTTCGTTATTTTGGTAGTTTGACTTTTTTAATTCTAGAAGAGTTGTTGGTATTCTTATGACTACAATTGTAGCCAAACGTTTAATCAGTTATAAAATTAATTATAAATTTCTTACTATCAAAGCCTACAGGCTGAAACTGTTAGATCCTGACAAAACTCTGCCCAGGTTATCTGCATCTGTAATCTATCTGTAATCTAACTGTATTGTATCTGTATTGTACATTACAGATACAATACAG
>DASXUZ010000240.1:0-6008 GCA_036504555.1 Prolixibacteraceae bacterium
TCAAATGAGCTCCACCTGCAACATTCTTCATGTTTGACTGATGCCTGGAAACAATCCTCTTGCTGCCCGATTAGGGCCGACGTCGTAGCTTCTGTAATGTAACTGTAATCTAACTGTAATGTATCTGTATCTGGCATTACAGATACATTACAGTTAGATTACAGTTACATTACAGAAGCTACGACGCCGGCAGGTCATTGGCATCGAATTGTAAAGCGGTTTGGATGGTTTGGGATCAACCGGCAACCAGGAATCAAGCATCCCGGTCATCAAGGATGGGTTTTGCATGGCTTGATTGACCGATGAAATGAAATCTTGATCATAAATCATAATTAATTGTCCCCAACCCAATCGGCCTGCTGCTGGTTAAAAATGTTGATAAACAGTCGAATAAGTGTTATAATAATTAAAATATCAGTTGGTTGTCTTGTAAATATTTGCTATCTTAGAGATGATATAAACAATCATATTTATAATAATTTTAAAAAAGGAGGTTTGTATGAAAAACATTCGAATGAATACAAGTTCATTATTACTACTTTTTGCTTTATTCCTGATAGGGTCCTGTAGTAAAAATAATGAAGTAATTAACGCGGAGAATCAATCTTTAAAAAAAGCCACTATCACGGCAACAGTTACTACCCTGGTCCCCCACATCGTTTTACCGCGCGGGCTTAGATTTGGACCCGATGGTTCCCTGTATGTTTCACTGGCAGGTACTGGTGGAACCTATTCAAGCATCGGAGTATGCACTCCCCAGGTCAATCCTCCGGTTGGACCTTATACCGGTGGAAATACTTCTTCGATCGTGAAAGTGGACCCCAGAACCGGGATGGTTTCCATGGTAGCATCGAATTTACCCTCCGGCTTGAACGCCTTGGGTGATGCATTGGGGGTAGCTGATGTTGAATTCATTGGCAACCAGTTATATGCCTTACTCAGTGGCGGCGGTTGTTCTCATGCCAATCCCAATACCCCAGCTTCAGTCATAAAGGTGAATCCCGATGGCACTTGGGCTGTCATTGCCGACTTAAGTAATTATTTGCTTAATAACCCGGTAGCAGCCCCTGAAGAAGATGATTTTGAACCCGAAGGTTCACTTTATAGTATGATCAATGTTCGTGGAGATTTATATGTGATTGAACCTAATCATGGTGAAATGATAAAAGTTACCACCAGTGGAGAGATTTCAAGAGTCATTGATTTTTCTGCACATTTTGGACATATCGTTCCAACGGCTGTCGCCTATCATGGTAATTTCTTTGTAGGTAATTTAACCACTTTCCCATTGATAGATGGAGCTGCATCGATCTATAAAGTAACTCCAAGTGGTGAGCCTAAAATATGGGCCACCGGGTTTACGGGTGTATTGGGAGTTGCATTTGATCAACAGAACCGCATGTATGTCCTGGAGACTTCGGCAGCTCCTCCCGTGGGACAAGAGGGGCCCCCGGTTGTATTTGGAACCGGAAGAGTTATAAGAGTCAATAACAATAATACAAGAGATGTAATTGTTGACCATTTAGCATTCCCGACTGGGATGACTTTTGGTCCTGACGGAGCATTGTATATCTCAAACGTAGGTTTTGGACCTCTAGATGGCCAGATTCTTAAGGTCGTATTCTAATTTGGCATACTACTAAGCAGCTGACTTACCGGGCAGGTGACTTTGAGTCACTTGCCCAGTAAGATCTGCTTATCTTTCAAATGTTCGCGTTACGCTTTGGGTTTTGTTGGCAATGCCAATATTGTAACCGTAATAAAGTGTGATGGTTACCCCATCCATATCTTGTGATTCGGGTATTTCAGTTTTGATGATCTGATACAATTCATCGAAATATTTGGAGTTCACGTTCGAGGCTTCCTGCTTGTCATTAATTCTAACGGTCATTTTTACCGATGAGTAAATCCTTGGAGGGGCATCATTGAGATAGGAAGTTGTTGTATTGGAATTAATTTCATTGACAGAAATCACTTCTTTTCTAGCTTCAATTTTCTGTTTGAGGGTGAGCAATTGACTGAATGCATTTTCAGTGAATGTTTGGTACAAAAACACTCCAAACATGACTGCGGCAAAGATTCCAATTGGGATGAGCTTTTTTGTGCTCCTGTCGTTGGGTTCGTTGATCTCAAATTCCGTCACGTCTTTTTTGATCACGATACTTGATACCAGGATATCGTGCAGGCACCTTCTGGATTTGTTGACAAAGATGAAATAGAAAGAGGTGAAAATCGCTAATACCATGAGCGATACAATGATTGGCATCCCATTGCCGCTTGAGAACATTTCTACATTCATAATGGGAAAAAACACAATCAATGACCTCAGAAATGATTTGCCAATACCCAGGTATTCGCCCTTGAGGTCAGTTACCTTAGCCCCAATTGCCAATTTTCCCAAGGTCTGGCCGTGGCCTATTTTGCTTTGCAAAACTGAGAAATAGACGATGGTGATCGTACTGCCGATTAATGTGCCATACTTCCCCAGAGAAACGTAAAAATCTTCAAAAAACATCCCTGAAATGTATCCTATGATTCCAAGGATGAGAAAGTCAACGATCAAGGCTATTAACCTTTCGAAGAGGGTAGGTCTTAGTTGTTGGTCCATGGTTCTTTTTGTAATTGGTTTTCCACTCAGCTGGTAATTTCAGGTCAACTACTGAGTAGGTCAAATACTCAGCAGGTCAGCTGCTGGATAGCAAACATACTAAAATAATTGATCAATCAATTGATCATCTGTCAGGTTGGGAATGGTGACTACCAGGTTTGGATTTTGCTCCATGGCACGCTTGATGGCAAACAGGGCTGGTGCATTACGGGCCCAGCCGCGGCGGGCAATGCCATTGTTCACATCCCAGTGGAGCATCTGTTTCAGGCGGCGGTCGGCATCATCAGAGCCATCAAGGGTAAGGCCAAATCCGCCGTTGATCACTTCACCCCAGCCAACCCCTCCTCCATTGTGGATGGAGATCCAGGTAGCCCCGCGGAACGAATCGCCGATCACATTCTGGATGGCCATGTCGGCCGTGAAGGATGATCCATCGTAGATATTGGAAGTTTCCCTGAAGGGCGAGTCGGTTCCTGACACGTCATGGTGATCGCGTCCAAGAACAATGGGGGCACTGATGAATCCTTTCTGAATGGCCTTATTGAAGGCTTCGGCAATCTTCATCCTCCCTTCACAGTCGGCATACAGGATGCGGGCCTGGGAGCCCACTACCAGCTTGTTTTTGCCGGCCTGGGCAATCCAGTGAATGTTGTCCTGCAACTGGCTCTTTATTTCCTCAGGAGCATCTTTTGCGATTTCATTCAGGACGTTCAGGGCAATTTTGTCGGATTTCTCCAGATCCACCGGGTCACACGAGCAGCAGACCCAGCGGAAGGGACCAAAGCCGTAATCGAAAAACAAGGGCCCCATGATGTCCTGCACATAGGAAGGGTAGGTGAAGCTTCCATCGGGGTGGGTGACCATCGCCCCGGCACGTTTGGCTTCCAGTAAAAAGGCATTGCCGTAATCCCAGAAATACATTCCCTGTTCCGAAAGTTGATTGATGGCCTTTACCTGTCGGCCAAGGCTTTCATACACCTTCTGTTGAAAAAGCGAGGGGTTTTCGGCCATCAGCTTGTTCGATTCTTCCAGGGTCAGCCCAACTGGATAGTAGCCCCCGGCAAAGGGGTTGTGGAGTGAGGTCTGGTCGGTTCCAAGGTCGACCTGTATATTTTGCAAGGCCAGCTTTTCCCAAAGGTCCACCACGTTGCCCTGGTAGGCCAGCGAGACGGCTTCCTGGTTGCGCGAGGCAGCCAGCATGCGGATGATCAGTTCGTCAAGATCGACAAACACTTCATCTACCCAGCCCTGGTGATGACGGATGGTGATTACTTTGGGGTTGATTTCAGCAATGATAGCCACCATGCCTGCAATGACGGCCGCCTTGGCTTGGGCGCCCGACATTCCCCCAAGCCCTGAAGAGACAAAGATTTTCCCTGCCGCCTGTCCGTCACCGCGCATCCGTGCAGCGTTCAAAAGGGTAATGGTGGTGCCGTGCACAATTCCCTGGGGCCCGATGTACATGAACGAGCCGGCGGTCATCTGCCCATATTGGGAGACTCCCAGGGCATTCATCCGTTCGTAATCATCGCGGCTGGAGTAATTCGGGATCACCATTCCATTGGAGACCACCACCCTCGGGGCATCCTTGTGCGAGGGGAAGAGTCCCATCGGGTGTCCAGAGTATAATACCAGTGTTTGTTCATCGGTCATTTGTGATAAATACTTCATACACAGGCGGTATTGCGCCCAGTTTTGGAAGACCGCCCCATTTCCGCCATAGGTAATCAATTCCTGCGGGTGCTGGGCAACAGCATAATCGAGGTTATTCTGGATCATCATCATGATCGAGGCAGCCTGCACCGACTGGTGGGGATATTCACCGATGGGCCTGGCCTTCATTTCGTAGTCAGGACGCAGGCGGTACATGTAAATGTGGCCATAGAGCTGCAATTCTTCCAGGAATTCAGGTGCCAATATGGCATGGTGTTCAGGGGTGAAATACCTCAGTGCATTTTGCAAGGCCAGTTTTTTTTCTGCCTTATTTAGTATATCTTTACGTTTAGGAGCATGGTTAACAGAAGGGTTGTAAGGCTTCTTGCCCGGCAGCGTTGCTGGAATCCCTTCCTGGATGACAAATTTAAATTCGGCTACATTCATAATCATCAAATTGTGGTTCACCTTTTGAAGTACACTGTATAACGGTAAAATTGCTACATTCCCCGATAATAGGATGCAGTTTCACAGTTGTTTTGCAACATTTGTCAAACTTATATTTGTCATAGATTGTTCAAATTTAGTAAATTTAGATCATCATTTAAAAAGTAAATAAAATGAAAAAGACGTGGATAATTTTGGCAGTCATTGCCGTTTTGATTGTGGTTACGTATTCATCGATCAAAGGTTCATACAACAGTATGGTGAACATGCAAGAAGGAGTGACAGCCCAATGGTCACAAGTTGAGAACGTGTATCAGCGTCGTGCTGATTTGATTCCCAACCTGGTAAGTACAGTGAAAGGATATGCTGAATTTGAAAAGTCAACCCTTACCCAGGTCATTGAAGCACGAGCCAAAGCCACTTCGGTACAAGTCAATCCTGAAAAGCTGGATGCCCAGTCGTTGCAGAATTTCCAGGAAGCACAATCAGGCTTATCATCTGCCTTGAGCAGGTTGATGGTGGTGGTTGAAAAATATCCTGATCTGAAGGCCAACCAGGGATTCCTGGATTTACAGGCCCAGTTGGAAGGAACTGAAAACCGCATTGCCGTGGAGCGTATGAAATTCAACCAGTCGGCACAGGCTTACAATACCTATATCCGTAATTTCCCCAAAAACATTTGGGCCGGAATGTTTGGTTTCGAAAAGAAAGCGTACTTTGAGGCGGACAAAGGAGCCAATAAGGCACCGGCAGTAGCATTTTAGGGGAAAGAAGTGAGAAGGTGAGAAAGTGAGAAAGTGAGAAAATGAGAAAATGAGAAGATGAGAAGGTGAGAAAGTGAGAAAATGAGAAGATGAGAAGATGAGAAAGTGTTCAGTATCAGTGCTCAGTTGCTTCTCACTTGATCAGCACGCAACTTTAAACTTTAAACTTTAAACTTTAAACTTTGATCTTTGAACTTTAAACTTTAAACCCGAATGTATTTAATCTAAAAATGTAGAACCATGTCAGTAGAAGATTTTTTCACCAAAGAAGAAAAGAAGCAGATCACCGATGCCATAGCTGAAGCTGAACGCAATACTTCAGGGGAAATCAGGTTGCATGCTGAAGGGCATTGTAACATTGATGTGCTTGACAGGGCTGCCTATGTATTCGAGAAATTGGGTATGTACAAAACGGCCCAGCGCAATGGTGTTTTGTTTTACCTGGCTGTTCAGGACCGTAAATTCGCCATCCTGGGCGATGCGGGCATCAACCAGGTCGTGCCTGCTGATTTCTGGGACCATATTAAGGAAACCAT
>DASXUZ010000241.1:0-18874 GCA_036504555.1 Prolixibacteraceae bacterium
TACCTTTCTGTAAGGTAAGGTTACAGAAAGGTATCAGAAAAGTATCAGAAAAGTATCAGAAAAGTATCAGAAAAGTATCAGAAAAGTATCAGAAAAGGTAGGGATGACAGGAAGCGGAGGAGAGGATCAAGGTAGGATGAATGACAGTCAGTAGGCTCAACGCCCAAGCCCGAAGCCTTTATTTCTCCGCCGACTTATTTGTCGTGTTGCGGGACGGTAGGATCTGACTGTGGCAAAATGGCCAATATCTTCAACTGGAAAGGGCCAATGATTCATTCATTGAACGACCAGCCCATTTTGCTTTCAGCCCATGAAGATGGGTATAGCGGTGAAAACATAGGGGAGGGTTATTCCATGAAAAATCCTGCCAGAGAAAGGAAAACCTGGCAGGATCAGGAGGCTTTTAATTCAAGTCCCTGTGGAAAACGATATTTGAACAAGCCCGATTGCTGAGTGCTTTGGGTTGATTGTTAGCGTGAACTTCTGACCGAACCCGAGCCGGTGGTGGATTGATCAATGGATGGCTTGCCTTTGTAGGTGACGTTTCCAGAGCCTGCCAAACGAATGTATAAATTGTTTTTGGCTTCGATGCCTACATTTCCTGAACCTACCAACTTGACCGTGACATCATTGGCACTGTAATCCATGCCTTTAAAATTTCCACTGCCTGAAATGACAATACTCAGATCCTGTGCCGTTTCCTTACCGGCCAGAACGATGTTCCCGGAGCCTGAAATGGCAGATTTAACCCGTTGGGCTGAAAGTTCTTCAAGTTTGATGTTCCCGCTTCCGCTGACAGCCAGGTCGATCTCCTTGGTTTTGATGGGGTCTTCGGCAATGATGTCCCCCGAGCCGGATACGCCCAGGGCGTTTACTTCGGGCATGGTGATATGGATGGTGATCTCGCCGGGCTGAAAGGTATTCCAGAACATGTTCTTGTTGGGAAAGCGGATAATCAGCTTTCCATCTTTTACCTCAGTGATTAATTCTTCCAGGGTGGATGATTTGGCTTCAATTTCAAGGGATTGTTTGTTGCCCTGTTCAAGGTGGACATTGGCTCCAATACGGAGTGAAATTTCGGTGAAGGAATCTACCTTGCGGGTTTGTTCCTCGGCTTGAAGGCGGGTGCCGGTCAGCAGAAGGGCCAGTAAAAAGAATGCAGTTGTGAATGTTGTTTTCATGGTCTTGGTATAAAATGAGAAATTGTTTTGCATACTAACGTTCCTATTGACGATAAATTATTGAGGAAGTTGCAGGGAATCAAAAATATTTTCGCTTTTCTATTTGATCTGCTTGAAAAAATAAACACATAGGCACATAGGGCACATAGGTAAATTAATCTATGTGCCCTATGTGCCTAGGTGTTTATTTTTTCAAGTGATGTATATTACTCTTCATCCAGGTCCAGCAATCCATCGGCGATGCGGAGTTCAATTTCCCGGGCGCCTTCATCGATGTTCACAATCAATTCCTCGTTGAGGGGCACCATGACTTCCTTGCCTTGGTAATCGACCAACAGCAACATGTTCCCGGCATAATCATGGACCTCCAGAATTTGACCGATCGGTCCCATGTCTTCCCCCAGGAGTTGATAACCGACCAGGGCATGAGGGCTCATTTCATCCTCTGATTCGATCACATCGTCTTGATTGACAAAGACCGACATGCCGCAAAGGGATTTGGCTTTTGCATCGGTGTCAATCCATTCGAGCCGGGTGATCACCGATTCGGAGGACTTAAACCGCAGTCCTTCTTCAGCAATAAAGAAAGGGACCAGCAGGTTGTCGATATCCAGGAAAAGGGCCGGGTATTCTTCCAGGGTCTCGTAATATTCTTCCTGGAAACGGATGACCAGTTCCCCGTTGATGCCATGGGGCTTCTGCACATAGCCCACCTTGATACAATTGTCTTTCGATATGGTTTCCATAGGTGTAAAAATAGAAAAAAGCGCCCCGATTACAATCGGGGCGCTTTTATAAGTTATCTGTTTTATTCCGAAGATTAAAACAGGATTTGTCAGTGAATTAACCTTCAGCTTCTTCAGGAGCAGCTTCTTCAGCTACTTCTTCTTCAACTACGGGAGCAGGAGCCGAAGCGGCACGGGCAGCAGCAGCAGCATCGGCATTGCGTTTGGCAATGGCTTTCAAGCGTGCTTCATTCTTTTTGGTTTCCATTTCGAACTGAGCCTTCTTGGAAGTTTCAACGTTGGTAACCAATCCATCTTTCTTGGCCTGCACTTTGTTGGCTTTTTCGGCCACCCAGGCATCAAAACGGGTTTCAGCATCTTCAGCCGTGAATGCGCCTTTGGCCACACCACCTAAAAGATGTTTTTTGAACATTACTCCCTTGTAAGATAAAATAGCTCTTACGGTGTCGGTTGGTTGGGCGCCTTTTGCAAGCCAGTCGATGGCTTTGTCAAAATCGAGATCAATTGTAGCAGGATTCGTGTTTGGATTATAAGATCCAATCCGTTCAATATTACTACCATCCCGTGGTGCCCTGCTATCAGCTATCACAATGTGATAGTAAGCATACCGTTTGCGACCATGTCGCTGCAATCTGATTTTTGCTGGCATTTTGCTTAAATTTAAATGATAAACAGTTATTTAAAAATTGTGGCGCAAAGGTAAAAGATAAATTGGGAAATCAAAATGGAATGGGGAAAGAATTCATCGGGAGAGCGAATAATTGTATTGGCTGGAATGTGGATTGTACAAAGGACTCAGGGACAGTAAGTAGTGCCATGTTTTGCATAGCCTGAGGAGCAATACCTTAGCTCGCAAGGATTTACCACAATATTGGTCAGAGCGCTGGAGCAGATTTGCAATCTGCATCTCTTAACTGCTGATTTGTGATCCTTTATTTTAAGAGTTGAGAGGGATTCAAAGCAAAATTACAAAATGAAATATTAAAATATTACCCTTCGAGTAGAACTAAAAGTAAAGTTTAATCGTTATTTTTGGGAAAAATAGCAATCATGGGAACAAGTGAAATAAGAAAAGAAATACATGATTATATTGATCATGCAGATGAACGGTTTTTGAAATTGGTGTATGTGATGAGCAAGGAGTATGAAAATACTTTAGTTGTTGGTTATACCGCCAAGGGAAAACCAATCACCAAGATTGAATTAAAGAATCGAGTAAAAGCTGCTTCCATAAGAGTTAAATCTGGGGATTTTATTTCCCATGAAGAGATAGAAAAAGAAGTTGAAAATTGGTAGCCAAGGTGAAGTTGCCCATCCGTTGGGATAGAATGGCCAAGGAAAGCTTGGATCAGATTTACGAATACATTTGTCAGGATTCTCCCCAGAATGGCAGGAAAGTAAAAAAAGAACTTATAAAATTGGTTGGATCCTTAAACGATTTTCCAGAGAAATATTCAAGGGAAGAATTTTTGGAAGAAGTGCCAGGTAACTATCGCTCTGTGAGCAAGTGGAATTATAAAGTTATTTATGAAGTCACAGAAGACTCAATTATAGTAGTTGATATTTTTCAAACAAGAAAGCATCCTTCCCAAATTAAGCATCGTATCCAATCTACGAAAAAATAACTACCTTAAACACCCTTAATTGCAAATCCGCACCTTCACACATCAGCGCATAGCAGCGCAGAAGAAAGTAATTACAATAAAACTGAACTTCAAGAAGTTTGTTTGAAATGCAACAATTATATTTGCAGTGGAAACAACCTTTACATCCACAATGGCATCTATAATTATACTATTCAAATATAAAGAAAAACAGATAGCGATGAAACAACTAAGAATTTTAAGCATTTTTTTGGCCGTCCTTCTCATGGTATCCTGCAATAAGAGTGAGGATCAGGCTTCAGGTACGGGCGATGTAATGATTGTGGCCAAACAGTCGGGGGGCAGCACCAAGTATGGCATTTCAATCTATGCCTACACCTACAGTGCATTTTCAGCCGTGAAGGTGGTGAACGCTTCCGATGCAGCCAAAACATACGACTTAAAAGCCAACCAGGGCTTCAAGACCAGTTTCTTTTATGAAACTCCTGAAAGTGAATATACCACCACCAAACCGGCGGGTGCGACTTACAACTTTTCGGCTGACTTCGAGAACGGGGTTCACCAGGAGTTCCAGAATACATTAACGGAGGCTGTCTTGCCCATTCCTGTCTTTGAGAGATGTGCATACAATGATGTGGACCACCAGGTTGAAATCAAATGGACACTGATCAATGGAGCCAGCAGCTATGCCATCAATATTCTGGATGGCACCAAAGTCGTCTTTGCCAGTGTTGAGCTTAAAGATATTACCAGTGGAGCCTATGCCAAGAAGACAACAGGTTCAGGATGGGCTGCAGGTTTTGTCCCAAAGAGTGGAAGTACTTACACGGTGCGACTGTTTGCATATCTGTATGAACCGGGAGGAGGGTCTTTCAACATTCAGTCTATATCCATTGCTGACCAACCTGTCGTATGGGGAAATTGATTTTTGTTCAATTATCCAGATTCATTTCCTACTTTTGTTTTCAATAAACTATAAAATAAAAAAATGATTCTCAAAGAACAGGTAAAGGGTCTTATAGATCGCCGGGATGCGTTAAGGAGGCATCTTTGACTACGATCAGAAATTGATCCAACTACAAGAAGAAGAATTAAAAACACAAGACCCGGCTTTCTGGAATAATCCGAAGGAAGCAGAGGCTCAGATGAAGGTCATTCGATCGATCAAAGTTTGGACCGATGGATTCAACGAAGTCAACAGGCACATGGAAGACCTGTTGGTGTTGTATGATTTCTATGAGGCTGATGAGGCTACAGAAGAAGACATAGAGCAGAATTTCAATGAAACTGTGGAAGCCATTGAAGCCCTTGAGACCAAGAATATGCTTCGCAAGGAGGAAGACAAACTGGGGGCCATCCTTCGCATCAATGCTGGTGCCGGGGGAACAGAAAGCAATGACTGGGCCGATATGCTCATGCGCATGTACACTCGTTACGGTGAGAAGCAGGGATACAAGGTCAATATATTGGATTTCCACCCCGGCGATGAGGTGGGAGTGAAGAGCTGCACTATCGAGTTTGAAGGCGACTATGCCTATGGCTATTTGAAAAGCGAAAACGGGGTTCACCGCCTGGTGCGACTCTCGCCTTACAATGCACAGAATAAACGCATGACCACCTTTGCATCGGTGTTTGTTTCCCCTTCGATTGATGATACCATTGAAGTGGATATCAACCCGGCCGACATCACCTGGGAGACCTTCCGTTCAGGGGGAGCCGGGGGACAAAACGTCAACAAGGTGGAAACCGGGGTCAGGCTTCGGCACGCCCCTTCTGGCATTGTAATTGAGAACACCGAGAGCCGTTCGCAGTTTGGGAACAAAGACAATGCCCTGAAGTTGCTCAAATCACAATTGTACGAACTTGAATTGCGCAAGCGCCGTGAAGCGGAACAACTGATCAATTCAACCAAGAAGAAAATTGAATGGGGATCGCAAATTAGATCCTATACCATGCAACCTTACAAATTGGTCAAGGATGTGCGTACCGGCTTTGAATCGGGCAACGTGCAGGCAGTGATGGACGGTGATATCAATGGATTTATCAAGGCCTATTTGATGGAATTCAGCGACGAGATGAATTGAGGGGTAAATAGTTGAATGGGTGGATGGTTGAATGACAAGGATTGAATAGTTAATACCAAATAAGAAACAACAAATAAGAAAAAAGGAATAAGAAACGGGGACCATCTAGTCAAATACAACCTGGAACTTTGAACTTGAAACTTTGAACTTAATGAATATGAAACCAATTATCCGACTAGCGGAGCAACGCGATGTGGCTGGAATCCTGGAGATTTATGCTCCCTTTATTCTTGATACATCGGTCACATTTGAAGAAATTGTTCCTGATGAAGCTTCTTTCTGGGAACGTATCCAGGGAATCATGGAAGAATTGCCATACCTTGTTTGTGAAATCGATGGCAAGATCGCCGGGTATGCCTATGCATCAGCCTACCGAAGCCGGGCTTCTTATCGATGGACCAAGGAAGTATCGGTGTATATCCATCCTGATTTTTATCGCAGAAGGGTGGGCGAGGCGTTGTACACGAGCTTGAATGAGATGGTACGTTACCAGGGAATTGCTGATTTATTGGCCATTATCACCATGCCCAACGAATCAAGTGTGGCTTTTCACGAGCATTGCGGATATCGTAAATGTGGTGAATTTTCGAAAGTTGGATATAAATTAGACCAATGGCAAAACGTTGGCTGGTTTGAATTGTTTCTTCAGGATGAAACACAGGCTCCCAGGGATCGGATTTTGACATTGAACGAAATTACCGGCTTACCTGTTTTTAAGGAAGCCATTGAAAAGGGACTGGGGATACTTATCCACTAAAAAAAGGAAATGGGCTTATCGGGCAAATATAATAACAGGGAGATTAGTTGGCTTTCGTTTAACGAACGGGTACTTCAGGAGGCTGAAGACCCCACTGTGCCCTTGTTTGAGCGAATCCGGTTCTTGGGAATTTTCTCCAACAACCTCGATGAGTTCTTCAGGGTACGAGTAGCTGCAGTGCGCCGCATGCTGGAATTTGGGAAGGATGACGAAACCCTTTTGGGGGATTATTCCGCGGCAGAACTGTATGACAATATTCAGGAGACTGTGATCAGTCACCAGCAGAAAGCACAGGAAATCTACCGCAACATCTGGAAAGAGATGGCCACTGAGAATATTTTCATGGTCGATGAAACCCAGCTGACCCATGATCAGGGCGTGTATGTGAGAAAGTATTTCAACATACAGGTACTGCCCAACATTATTCCAATCATGCTGGGTAAATCAATGAAATTCCCTTATTTGCGTGACAAGTCTGTCTACCTGGCAGTTAAATTATCAAAACTCGCCGCACCAGAGAAGTTTGCCTATGCATTGGTCAGGATACCCAGCCGGTCGGTTTCCCGTTTTTTGGTTTTGCCCGATCAGGGGAACAAGAAATTCGTCATCATGGTTGATGACATCATTCGCTTTTGCCTGAACGAGGTTTTCCCCATTTTTAATTACGATCATTTTGAGGCCTATACCATTAAAGTGACCCGTGATGCAGAACTGGACATTGACGATGATATCTCGAAAAGCTTCATCGAAAAGATGAAAATAGGCCTTAAAAAGCGCAAGATCGGGATTCCTGTCCGCCTGATCTATGACCGGGAGATACCAGAGGATTTGCTGGGGTTTATCATGAAAAAGATGAAATTGAATGGGGCTGACAATACTGTTTCAGGAGGTAAATACCACAATCACAAAGACTTTATGAATTTCCCTGAAATTGGGAAACCGCACCATTATTACCAGAGCCTGCCGCCCATTCCTCACAAGGATTTGATGCAAAGGCAAAGTATCCTGAAAAAGCTGCGCAAGAAGGATATTTTGCTGCATTATCCCTACCAGAGCTTTTCGCATTTCATCGACTTTTTAAGAGAGGCAGCCATTGACCCGAAAGTACGGGAAATCGGAATCACCATTTACCGGGTGGCTGAAAACTCAAAGGTTGTGAATGCTTTGCTGAATGCAATCCGCAATGGGAAGAAGGTAACGGTGGTTATTGAGCTGCAGGCCAGGTTTGATGAAGAAGCCAATATTTTCTGGTCCAACAAACTACAGGAAGAAGGGGCCCAGGTAATCAATGGGATTCCAGGGTTGAAAATACACTGCAAACTGGCCTGGGTTCAGCGAAAGGAGAAGAACGGCCTCCGTAACTATGCCTATATCGGCACGGGCAACTTTCACGAAAGCACCGCCCGAGTATATGCAGATAAGGGACTTCTGACGGCCGACCCACAAATTACCAATGATGTGGCCAATATGTTCGAATTCTTCAAGCATACCTATACACACTTTAATTTCGACCAGATTATCGTAAGCCCATTCTCGATGAGGAGTTTCTTTATCCATAAAATTGACCAGGAAATAGCCAACGCACGAAAAGGGAAAAAGGCCTACATGATCTTGAAGATGAATAGTCTGATTGATCCAAAGATGATCGATAAATTGTATGAAGCAAGCCAGGCAGGGGTGAAAATCCAACTCATCATCCGAGGAATATTCGGGCTGAAAACCGGCGATCCCGTCTTGAGCAAGAACATTGAAGCCATCAGCATTGTCGATAAATTTCTGGAACATGCCAGGGTTTTCCTGTTTGCAAACGGGGGTAAAGAGGATATTTACATTTCGTCAGCCGACTGGATGCCCCGAAACCTTGATCGCCGAATCGAAGTGGCCTGCCCGATTTATGCTCCGGAAATCCGAAATGAGCTGAAGGAATTACTCCGTATACAGCTGCGCGACAATACCAAGTCACGCATTCTGGACAGTGAATTAACCAACCAGTATAACAATCTGAACAATGGGCAACGTTACCGTGCTCAGGAAGATTACCACACTTACATCAAAAAGAGACATCAGAATATGATGAAAATATACCACAATCCGCGTTGTTCGAAGAGTCGTGAAGGACTTTTGTATCTTGAAGAAAAAGGATACGATTTTGATGTGATCAATTATATGAAAGATGGCATCACCCCCAAAGAAATTAAAGATTTTCTCAATAAATCGGGCCTAGAGATAGGTGATATTATCCGCACCAACGAAGAACTTTATAAGCAACAATTCAAAGGCAAAGAGTTCAGTGAAGAGGAATGGATCAAGATTTTGGTTGAAAATCCCAAACTGCTTCAGCGCCCCCTGGTCATTAAAGGGACCCATGCGGTGCTTGCCAGGCCTGCAGATGAAATTCAGAAGCTATTCTAGGCACTTCAATTCACTTTTACCTGAAGTTGCCTGATCTGTTTTTCAAGTTGAATTTTAAGCTTTAAAGCATTCGACAAGGCCAGTGCATCTTTTACCGCTTGTTTATCGAAGGGCTGCAACACGATATAATACATCCGTTGGCCCAGAAATACCGCTTTGAGATTGCGCGCGGCATTGTCGGCAATAAACTGGATGACTCCATTGTCCTTTCCGTTGATATAATTCACCTTTTCCCAGTGGGTGTCCATAAATTCACTGTGATGGTTGTTTGGGTCGGTCAGGGGAACAGAGTCTGTCTTGGCCTGGAAAACGCCATCATAGACCCGCAAACCGATGTGGTTGAGCCATTGGTTCCCATAGTAGTTGCTCGAAATGTATAATTCGCCCCGTTCGTCCAGGTGTAATTGAATATATGACTGGTTCCACCGGCGTTCAGAATTCTGCATTTTATGAATGTATTGGGTAAACCGATCGTATTCTGTCTTTTCCTTTGTGAACTGTCCCTCCAGTTCAGTTAGTCGGGCAGTCACCTGATCGAATTGTTCCTGCTTACGGAATAAAAATTCCGAGTTGATTTTTCTGCTCAATTTCTTGGCTTTTTCAATAGCTTGAACAGCTTCGGGATATAACAAACGGATGGAATCCAATTGAATGAGCGCATCAAGCGAATCGCCTTTTTCACAGATATTTACGGCCAGATTCAACTTCTCCTCAGCCCGTTTTTGGGTTGATTTTCCACACGCAAAGAGTATGGGAAGAAATAGTATGCACATCACAATTCCAAAATTCCTCATGGGTCTCAATTTAAAAACCTGTCATTGAAGTGTCAAAGAAAAAGATATTATACGAACGATGGAAATAAATCAACTAACTTTTTATCTATATTTAGCAGATAAAAAATATACCTGATGATCACTTTAACCCAACTAGAATACATTGTTGCAGTTGATACGTTTCGCAATTTCGGGAGAGCGGCCGAAAACTGCTTTATTACCCAACCGACTTTGAGTATGCAGATTAAAAAGCTGGAAGAAGACCTGGAAGTAATTATTTTCGACCGCAGTAAACAGCCTTTGATCCCAACGGACGTTGGCCGGCGGATCATCGAACAGGCCAGGATTGCCCTCCAGGAATCACAAAAGATCAACAGCATCATCAAAGATCATAAAAACTTGATATCGGGGGAACTGAAAATTGGGATTATTCCTACCCTTGCACCCTACTTGCTGCCCTTGTTTATCGGCAACTACAAGAGGCGATATCCCAATATCAACATCAAGGTGGAAGAATTGACTACCGCCAACATCATCGATCGCTTAAACCGCGATTTACTGGATGTGGGGATTCTTGTAACCCCGCTCAAGGAGGACCGCATCAACGAAAAACCGATCTTCTATGAAGGCATGTTGTTGTATGTCCATGAAAATCATCCGCTTGCAACCAAGAAAGCCATTGGCCTGAAGGATATCGCAACCCCTGAGATCTGGCTTCTGAGTGATGGCCATTGCTTTCGCGATCAGGTGATCAATCTTTGTTCATTCAAGGGAGCTGCCAATTCAGCATTGCCTTTTCAATTTGAAGCCGGAACACTGGAAACGATCATGAATATCGTTGACAAGGAAGGAGGATTGACCATTATTCCCGAACTGGCCACCCTTGGAATGAGCGAATCGCGCTTCGATCATGTGCGCACCTTCACCGATATCAATCCGCTCAGGGAAGTCAGCCTGGTTTATTCAAGGCACTATGCCAAATACAAATTGATCGAACTGCTTTGGAAAGAGATCGTTGCCTCGATGCCCGAAAAGCTGCTTCAAAAAAACAGGGGAACCATTGTCGAATGGAGGTAATTTATTTTCCAGAATCGCTTGTGGTTTCAAAAAACTTAATTTCCTTTGCATCGCCAAAATAAAAAGCCTGCTGCTAAACGAAGTTCAGGTATTTTGGTAAATATTTCTCAAATAATTTGGTGACTAAGAAAATTGCTTTATTTTTGCAGTCCCAAATCAGGGAATAACAAGTTGGCCCGTTCGTCTAGGGGTTAGGACGCCAGGTTTTCATCCTGGTAGCAGGGGTTCGAATCCCCTACGGGCTACAAATAAATTTAACAATTTAGAATACAAAGAAAATGGCACATCATAAATCAACGAAGAAGAGAATCAAACAGGACGAAGTTAAAACTGTTCAGAATAAATACTATGCCAAGACAATGCGTAATGCAGTAAAGAAATTACGTCTTGAAACTGACAAAGAAGCTGCAGCAGTTAGCTATCCCGCAGTTGTTTCAATGATTGACAGACTTGCAAAAAAGAATGTTATTCATGCCAACAAAGCTGCCAACCTGAAGTCTTCTCTTGCAGTGCACCTGAATAAGATCAACGCTTAGGAACGATTAATTCTTTCTACAATATATAGAAACCGTCTTATTTTTAAGACGGTTTTTTTTGCATACGGGTAATCCAAATTGTATACCTATGGAGGGTGAATGAGAATTCTAACTATTTTCTTGCCATCCCGTGTATTCTACTTTCTCCACTTTCTCCACTTTCTCCATCCTCTATTTATATTTCGTAGTCTCATTGACCACTTAGATTAAAAGGAAATGGCATGCAAGTCATCGGCAAACCGATGCAAAGCGGTTTCCATTCGCTTTAATTGTTTAGGACCAGGATTTTTAACTCCATGGGCATACTGAGAAATCAAACTTTCATTCATTCCAGCTATATCCGAAAGCCCTTTCTGGGACATGACCTTGGGCAACCATTCCATAAAAGTCTGGATATCAAATTTAAATGCCAATTGATATTCTTCTGATAATATTTCAGGTAGACTATCTCCAAATTGACGTGAAGTTTCCAAATACAAAACAAGGGCCTCCTGAACATTCTCACGCAGTTCGTTGAATGTATCACCCACTGAAGCAATTCCCACAACGTCTGGTATGTAGGCAGAATAACCAGTATTTGTTTTTTCAACTACAACGTTTACAGTTTTCATTTTAAAAGATTTAAGCACAAAACATTATTTTTGAAAGGAATTTTATCAAGCAACTCTGATTCAAAGGTACCGACTAATTTACTTTATTCCATAAAAAAAGCCTTGCAATAAATCGCAAGGCTTATATATGAAGGATAAAAATCTACTATTTATTGAATCTAACTATTGCATTTATAATTGCAGTCGTGGCAAAGGCTGATTTCACCCTTGAGCCGTTTTTCAATCAGCTCATCAATCTGGTTACGCAAAGGCTCAATGGTGATCTTCTGGACGACCTCGTGAGCAAATGCATTCATGAGCATCATACGGGCATCTTTCTCTCCTATGCCGCGTGCACGAAGGAAAAACAGGGCCTCTTCGTTAATCTGTCCAACTGTAGCTCCGTGGCTGCACTTGACATCGTCGGCATCAATAATGAGCTGAGGCTTGGTCTGCATCCGGGCCTTGTCTGAAAGCAACACATTGTTGTTCCGCTGGAAAGCGTTGGTCTGCTGGGCATCGCGCGCCACATGAATCCTTCCCGAGAAAGCGCCCGTGGACTCATTGTCGAGTACATTTTTATAGATCTGGTTGCTCAGGCAGTTGGGTGAAGCATGTTCGATGAGGGTATTATTATCAACGTGCTGTTTCTGGTCGGTAAATGAAATGCCATAAATGCTGGCCTCCGAATGATCCCCGCTAAAAGTGACTTTCAGGTTATTCCTGATCAGTCCCCCATGAAGGCTGATCGCGCCTGTCACCAGGGTTGAATTGCGCAGTTGCTTGTAAAAGGTTGAATTGATGGTAGTCGATTGGTTGTGGTGATTTTGAATGATGTACACATCAACCATAGCACCTTCGCCAATGTAAACTTCGGAAACAATATTGAACAATACAGAAGGAGCCGTTAGTGTATGATCGCAAACCAATATTTTCACCCGGCTGTCTGCTTCGGCAATGATCAGGTTGCGCTGAGTAGCCATCAGATTTTCATCTGAACTAAGCAGGTTAATCACCTGAACGGGCTTGTCAATGGTAATACCTTTGGGAATGTACATGAAAAAACCATCCTTTGCAAAGGCCGTATTCAGGGCCACAAATGGGTCGGTGGATAAGCCTGCCTGGCGATTTATATAGTTCTCAATCAATTCAGGGTGTTCGTTGGCAATCTGCTCCAGACCCCCCAATACAACTCCTTTTGGAAGTTCAGCTCCAGGATTATTCCCGCTGTAAAACCATCCGTTCACCAGGAAAACCAGGTGCGTATCCAGTTGAGGCACGTTACATTTGAAGATCTCATTCAGATTAATGATTCCAGGCTCCCTGACCAATTCCTGGTGATATGATTTTTCGAATGCAGGCTTCAGATTGGTGTATTTGTAATCTTCATTCTTAAAATCAGGAATTCCCATTTTGGCAAAACGCTTGATCGATACTTCACGTATACGGTTAAGCAATGGCGAAGAACCTTGATTCAGTAAGCTTTGGCTTAGTTCAAACTGCGAAACCAGCTGATCAGCCTGCGACCTATTTTCAGTAATAATACTCATGATTATTGATCGCTTCCGTTTTTAATCCAGTCATAGCCTTTTTCTTCCAATTCGAGGGCCAATTCCTTTCCTCCCGATTTGACAATCCTTCCGTTGTAAAGAACATGCACAAAGTCGGGAATGACATAGTCCAGCAGACGCTGGTAGTGGGTTACAAGAATGGTCGCATTATCAGCTGTTTTAAGGGCGTTCACCCCTTCTGCCACAATGCGAAGGGCATCGATATCCAATCCTGAATCGGTTTCGTCCAAGATGGCCAGTTTGGGTTCGAGCATAGCCATCTGGAAAATTTCATTCTTTTTCTTTTCACCACCCGAAAAACCTTCATTCACCGAACGGTTGGTTAATTCTGAATCGAGGTGCAGCATTTCTTTTTTGGCACGCATCAGTTTCAGAAACTCGCCAGCGGTCAAAGGGGCCAATCCTTTGAATTTGCGGTGTTCGTTGAGCGATGCTTTCAGAAAGTTAACCATCGGCACCCCTGGAATTTCCACCGGATATTGAAAACTGAGGAACAATCCACTGCGGGACCTGATTTCGGGGGACAATTCCAGTAAATTCTGTCCCTCGTAAGTGACTTCACCACCCAGAATTTCGTAATCCTGTTTCCCAGCCAGCACATTGGCCAGTGTACTTTTACCTGAACCATTTGGCCCCATGATGGCATGTACTTCTCCAGCGTTCACTTCCAGGTTAATTCCTTTCAGTATCTCTTTGCCTTCAACCGAGGCACGTAAGTTCTTTATTATAAGCATTTCCTATATAGTTTCATTAAATACTAATTTCACTAATTTAAACGAATTTCACGAACGGGGTTGATCATTTAAAGTTTCAAATTCCAAGTTTTATCAATCCTTCAATCCTTCAATCCTTCAATCCTTCAATCCTTCAATCCCTCAATCCCTCAATCCCTCACTCCTTCAATCCTTCAATCCTTACCCCACGCTTCCTTCCAGACTAATGGCCAAAAGTTTTTGCGCTTCAACGGCAAATTCCATGGGAAGCTTGTTGAGCACTTCGCGTGCATATCCGTTGACAATCATCCCAATGGCATCTTCAGTAGAAATACCGCGCTGATTGCAGTAGAAGATCTGGTCTTCACCGATCTTCGAAGTGGTCGCCTCATGTTCCACAATCGACGATTTATTGCCCACTTCAATGTAGGGGAACGTATGTGCCCCACAGGTAGAACCCAACAACAGCGAATCGCACTGCGAATAGTTGCGCGCATTGGTTGCACCGGGCAGTACCTTTACCAGTCCGCGGTATGAATTGTCACTTTTGCCAGCCGAAATACCTTTGGATACAATGGTACTCTTGGTATTTTTACCGATGTGAATCATTTTGGTGCCCGTGTCGGCTTGCTGATGATGATTGGTCAGCGCCACCGAGTTGAACTCGCCCACTGAATTATCGCCGATCAGCACACAGCTTGGATATTTCCAGGTAATGGCAGAGCCGGTTTCTACCTGGGTCCAGCTTATCTTTGATGATTCACCCCTGCAGATACCGCGCTTGGTAACGAAGTTGTAAATTCCACCCACCCCATTTTTATCCCCCGGATACCAGTTCTGTACAGTTGAATATTTCACCTCCGCACGATCCATGGCAATAATTTCAACCACGGCAGCATGTAACTGATTCTCGTCGCGCATGGGTGCCGTGCAGCCTTCCAGGTAACTGACGTAACTATCGTCTTCTGCAATGATTAAAGTGCGTTCAAACTGGCCTGTCCCTGCAGTGTTGATCCTGAAATACGTTGACAGTTCCATCGGGCAGCGAACCCCTTTGGGGATGTAGCAAAACGAGCCGTCAGAAAAGACCGCAGAATTGAGCGCTGCAAAGAAGTTATCCGTTGGTGGAACTGACATGCCAAGGTACTTGCGCACCAGCTCAGGATGTTCCTGCAATGCATCGCTGAAGGAGCAGAAGATAATCCCTTTTTCAGCCAGCACCTTTTTGAAGGTTGTGGTGACCGAAACACTGTCCATGACCACATCCACGGCTACTCCGGCCAGATGTTTCTGCTCTTCGATGGGGATGCCCAGCTTCTTGAATGTCTCAATCAGTTCAGGGTCAACCTCGTCAAGGCTTTGGTATTTCGCCTGGTTTCGCGGAGCCGCATAATAAATTGTTTCCTGGAAATCGATGGGAGGTATCCTCAGATGAGCCCACTTGGGTGATTCCATCTTGAGCCAACCGCGGTAGGCTTTCAAGCGAAATTCGAGCATGAATTCAGGCTCGTTCTTTTTGGCTGAAATAACCCTGATCACATCTTCATTCAAACCCTTTGGAATCACGTCAGTATCAATGTCGGTTACAAAGCCATATTGATATTCCTGCGTTGTTATATCGTTTAATAATTTATCCTGGTTTTCCATATCTTTCGTTTTTCTGCCACTGCTGATTTCAACTATACTAACAACCTTAACAATTGACAGTTTAAAATAAATTGCAAAGATAACGAAGTTAAGCTATTTTTGTCCAAACTTTGAAGGTAATAAATACCTTGGGGTCTTAATTATTCATATGGAAGATACTAAAAAACAGACTCAGCTCTCTGAAATCGGCGAATTTGGATTGATTGCCCGCTTAACTGAGAATATACAATTGAAAAATAGCAGTACCATCAAGGGTGTTGGCGACGATGCGGCCGTCATGAGTTATCCCGATAAAAGGATCGTGGTAACCACTGATCTGCTCACCGAAGGCATCCATTTCAACCTGATGTATTGCCCTCTGAAACATTTGGGTTACAAGGCAGTCGTGGTCAACCTGTCCGATGTGTATGCTATGAATGCCACTCCAAGGCAAATCACCGTTTCAATAGCCATCTCCTCGAAGTTTTCGATCCAGGCCGTTGAGGAATTGTATGCGGGAATTCACCTTGCCTGTGAAAAATACGGCGTTGACCTCGTAGGTGGCGATACCACCAGTTCACTCACCGGGCTGACAATCAGCATAACGGCCATTGGTGAAGGCAGTGAGGACGAACTGGTTTACCGCAGCGGTGCCCAGGTAACCGACCTTGTTTGTGTAACAGGCGATTTGGGTGGCGCTTACATGGGATTGCAGTTGCTGGAGCGTGAAAATGAAGTGTTTAAAGTCAACCCAAATCAGAAACCTGAGTTCGAAGGCTATGATTATATCCTGGAACGACAGTTAAAACCTGAAGCGCGCAACGATATTAAAGAATTATTAAAAACGCTGGATATTAAACCGACTTCCATGATCGACATCTCCGATGGACTTTCTTCAGAAGTCATCCATTTGTGCAAAGCATCAAAAGTCGGCATCAGTATTTATGAAGAAAAAATACCCCTTGATACACAAACCAAGGAATTTGCCGAAGAGCTGAGCATCAATCCGCTGGTAGCTGCCCTCAACGGGGGAGAAGATTATGAATTGCTGTTTACCGTTCCACTTTCAGCTTACGATGCAATTAAGAAGGAATTCGACATTACCATCATCGGCCATGTTACCCCTGAAAGTGAAGGAGCCAACCTGATTACAACCGGCGGGTCTGTCATTCCATTACAGGCTCAAGGCTGGAATCCATTGATGAATAAGGTAGAATAGAGGGAGCGGAGATTTTTAATCTCCGTTTTTCGTTGACATAGATTAATTTAATTCCAATCCAATATTTCTTTGGCAAGGTCATTATTCTCTGTTAGCTTACCATTTTCGGAATCGAGCAAAGATTGATCAATCCGTTTATTGAGTTCTTTCTGAGTCATTGGTCGCAAAACCTTACTTGAAATATAACTTTTCTCCTTTTTGAATGCTTTCATTTTTGTTTAAATTGAATACTTGGATTGAACTCTGACAAATTTACCATTCTTTTTAATCAAATCGTTCAAATAATTTCAACCATCCAGGTCCGGTAAAAAAGAATAAAAATTGCAGAACTCCTTGATTCTATTGTGTCCCTAAAGGGACGCTCTGTTCCGGGCTTACTTTCTGTTTTTATAAATATGCTGTCCCTAAAGGGACCATCCCGTAGGGATATCATCCCGAGTACTCGGGATAGATAGAAAGTTATGCTTCTTCATTCTTGTCCCATCGGGACAAAATATATTTTAACAGGACAATAAGGATTTTTATTCCTATTGCTCCATGATCGTTTTCAAATTACTCAATCCCATTTCCAGGTCAGGGGCCAGCTGTTTTTCCAGGTCCATGGTGAGCATCATCAGGTTCATCGGGTATTTCATTTTTCCCCGGAATCCCCATTTCACCTTGGTCTGATTGTCTGATACTGCATCAGTGGTCATGTATGCATAATCGGTTGACTCGAAGGGCTCGATGAAATGCAGTTCATAGTCAATGCGCCCGTCACCATTTATCTGGATGATTTTTTGTTCGCCTTTGCCTACATCTGGGTTTTCACTTTCCCAGGCTGAGACATAACCCACCGTGCCATCTTCGCCGGTGAATACTTTTTTCATATTCGGGTCCTTCTTGGCCCATACACTGAAGTTGTTCTGATTTTTCAAATACTTAACATACTCATACACTTCCTGTTTGGGTTTGTTGATCGTCACTTCGCGTTCAACTGCATAATGGCCGTCGATGAATAGACCTGAGATCAATAAAATTGCGACGATCCCAACCAATACAAGTCCGATGATTTTGAGCGCTTTCATAGAATAGGATTTTTAGGGGTTAATTTTATTTGTTTTTGCGATAGGTTGATTCATACAGGTTGACCCATTCGGCCACTTCCATCTTTCTGACCAGTTCTGCAATCAGCGCATACGGAATTTGGTCTACCTTTTTAAATCGGATACATCCTTTGCCCATGTCCAGCTTGAGTTTGCTGTGAAGGGGATACTGATCGGTGAACCAATTCAGCAAGGGCTCGTGGGCATAAATGCCCATGTGGTGAAGGGCGATGAAGTTCTTTTGAGCGGCCAGGTTCATAAAAGGCAAGGGCAGTGTGTCTTTGCAGTGATACCCTTTGGGATAAATGCTGAATGGAACGACATAGCCGATCATGCCATAACTCATTTCTTCCACATACCCTTTGGGCAGATTTTCAAGGATTGTTTCCCGAAGCCGGGTGAACGCTTCGCGCTTATCGTCCGGAATTTCACTTACATATTCATCGGGGCTGGCTGCTTTTGACTGCATAACGAATGATTTATTAGGTGAATCAGTTAATTAACAATCATGTAAATATAAAAGTTTAATGGGAAAATTTCATGCTTCAGGTGCAAAGTTCCCCGTTGTCGATTCATTCTGTTGGCTTTGAGCACTTTTAAGAAGATTACCCTGTCATTTACAGAGGGTAATGATTAAAAATTTGTAATTTTTACAAGGGGAAGAACTTTATTCAGGATTCAGCCGGGAGTAGGAAAACCAACAGTCATGCTTTCTTTTTTTACCCAACAATTTGGGAACAGCCCACACGAAGAATGCTTAAGCCCCCTTTTTTCGAATTGCCCAAATTCATATCGAGCATTGCCAGGTCATTGGCATCTGTAATGTATCTGTAATCTAACTGTAATGTATATGTATTCTGCATTACAGATACATTACAGTTAGATTACAGATACATTACA
>DASXUZ010000242.1:0-37647 GCA_036504555.1 Prolixibacteraceae bacterium
AGCCGCGGCTCAATACCGTGATACATCTTGGTCGTTTCCCATGGCCCGAAAACAGTGGAGTCGATCACTGAACCTGGATTAATGGCCTGGCTGGGATCGTACTTTAGGACTGTTGCCGGCCCCATATTCATGAACCGCGCATAACGTACTCCAACATTGATGGACGTTTTGGGCGAAAGATCAAAATCATCATCTATAAAGGCACCCATTTCAATTGACTGTTCGTTGGATACCTTCTCGGTGATTACATTGGTAGGTTCATGTGAGGGAACAATCTTTCCGGGAAAAATACGGTTCCCAATGGTTTGGAATCCTGCATTAATACGGTGCTGCTCGTTGGGCAGCCAGGAAAGCATGTATTTCATGCTGCCGTATTCGAGCCCGGTGATTAAGGAATAATCGTCAGCCGGAACCGTGGGGTCTTTTTGATCCAGATTGAAATCGTATTTACTGTATGCCAGGTTGAGGCTTGAGATGACCCTTTTTGAAATGTTCATTTTCCAATTGAGTGACCCAAGGGCATTCCCATAGGTGTACAGCGAGTTTGAATTCAGGTTAAAGGCATCGTTGCTGAAGTAACCCATCAGCTTGAGGTAGTTGTTTTTACCCAACGACAGGTTGAGTGTTGCGTTTAGATCGTAAAAGTGGGCCACACTGTTGATGAACTGCACATTTTGTGATTGCCTCATGATCCAGTCCGAATAGGTCGACCGGCCTCCAATCAAAAAAGTACTTTTCTTTTTCTTCACGAAGGGGCCCTCGATCGTAAGCCTGCTGTTGATTAAGCCGATCCCCCCGTATAACTGAAGATTTTCAGTATTTCCATCTTTTAAGTGCACGTTCATGATCGATGAGATACGTTCTCCATAGGAGGCCGGGATTCCCCCTTTATACAAAGTGACATCTTCCACAGCGTCGGGGTTGATCATCGAAAAGAATCCAAATAAATGCGAGGTATTGAATACCGGAGCCCCCTCCATCAGGATCAGGTTTTGATCGGTGTTACCGCCACGGACGTTGAATCCCGACGACATTTCACCTACACTCTGCACCCCGGGCATCATTATTATACTTTTCAGCACATCGGCTTCTCCCATCAGTACGGGCAATTCTTTCAGGATGCGTGAACTGACCTTGATCATGCTCATTTGCGATTTCGAGGTATTTTTGTCATCACCCGTAATGGTCACTTCTTCCAGGTTGTGGCTTTCTTCAAACAATTCAAAATTGACCGATCCGTTTTCAATCAGTTTGATTTTCTGGTTCAGCACTTCATAGCCCATGAATGAAATCTTCAGGGTATGATCACCGGTGGGCAGGTCGAGTTCGAAGTTCCCTTTCGAATTGGTAGTAGTTCCCAGTCCGGTTTGGGGATGAAAAATGATGGCTCCAGTCAGAGGCTCTGAATTTTTGCCATCCAGAATTTTGCCCTTTATCCGGGCAGTCGTATAACGACCTTCGTTTAACGGATCGCCGATGACCATGATCTGAGGTTCATCAGTTCCTGTTTTTTGTCTGCCATCGATGCCTTTTGGGAAGATCATGACCGAATTGTTTTGAAAAAACCGGAAAGAGATTGGTTGCCGTTCGAAAAGTAAGTTCAGCACCTGGATGAGCGGCATATTTTTAAATTCCTGATTCACAACATAGCTCTTGATCCATTCAGAACGATAGTAAAACCGGATGTTCGATTCTTTCTCAAGGGTATTGAAAAACTCTTGCAGGCTGGTTTTCTGAAATTTGCCACTGATCAATTTTTCCTGAATATCCTGGGCAGAAGTATTTAGTTGAAGTATCAGGATTAGTAGGAAGGCCGCCCCGAGTCTCAGGGTCAGATATGTTGATAAATGCTTCACTTTGGGTTTATTCTGAATGTTTAGTTTTCTGATTTGAGCCTTGTAAAAGTAGCTAATTTTGGATTAAAATGAAGTTAAATTGAATATTTAACAAGTAGATATACAGATAATTTAACGACCCCTGTAATTCTTTCGGTGAAAGGACTTTAAACGGTCTGGTTAGGTGTTACTCTTGTTCTGAGGCCCTGACCGAGGTTCCTGAAGCCTGGATCGTCACCTGTAGAGCAACATGATACCATTGGCAGGTCGATTTTTTTTCCATGGCAAAACGATGCACTTGACCGGGTGTCCCTGTTACCCATAAGGTGGTTGGATGATACAGCTACTGGCCCACTGTTGGGTACAAGGATTAATCGAATGTTATTGTAAACTTATTCGAAAACTATTCGATGATTATTCGAATGCAATAGTACGAGCTTCGAATAATCTTCGAATAACCTTCGAATAATCTTCGAATAACCTTCGATTAATTCATAGACCTGGCAGCTCGATTCACTCAACCAAAACCGATTGCCACCGATTTGTTTCGCTTGTCATACAGGCGGAGTCGGGTTGGCCGGTTACCCATTGGCCGGTGAATACTTTTTTTGCAGAAAGATTGCATGCACCTGTTCAGATGGACTACTTACTCCATGGTCGAATTGGGCTAGATGACCGGGATACTGAAATTTACTTCATCCCGGCAATGGAAGTCCATTTTGCAGATGCTGGAAGAAACGACCATGGACCGGCTTGACAATAAATGGCACAATTCTAAAAAATTGGAATAATTCAATTAATTTTGGATCAATTTAGATGGCATGTATGAAAAACGCAGTTGATCACCCAGCTGATCTCATCAAGTCAAAAGCCCTTGAACTGGGGTTCCTGGATTGTGGGATTTCACCGGCGGAATTTCTAGGCGAAGAGAGAGATCGCCTTCAAAACTGGCTGGACAATAAAATGCAGGGCGAAATGGGCTATATGGCCAATCATTTGGACAAACGATTGGATCCTCGGCTTCTGGTGGAGAACGCCCGATCGGTAATTTCTGTTTTGTTGAATTACTTTCCGGCTGAAAAACAGACCAATGCCGAGGCTCCGGTGCTTTCTAAATACGCCTATGGAGCTGATTATCATTTTGTCATGAAAGACAAGCTGGGCGATTTGCTCAGTTATATTCAATCAGAGATTTCACCTTGCGAGGGCCGTTGTTTTGTTGATTCAGCACCCGTATTGGACAGGGCATGGGCTGCACGTGCCGGTTTGGGCTGGATTGGCAAAAATACCAATCTCCTTTCCATCGAACATGGCAGCTTCTTTTTTATCGGTGAACTGATCATTGATTTGGAATTGCCCGCCGGTGATAAGGTGGTGCGTGACCATTGCGGAAACTGCACACGCTGCATCGATGCCTGTCCGACCCAGGCCATTGTCGCCCCCTATATACTGGATGCCCGTCGATGTATTTCTTACCAGACAATTGAAAATCATGGAGATATTGATCCTTCCCTGAAAGGTAAATTCGAAAACCGGGTATTTGGCTGCGATATCTGCCAGGACGTTTGCCCCTGGAATTTAAAGGCAGAAGCCAATCAGGAACCTGCTTTCTCTCCGGATATGGAACTGATGGGCCTGACAAAAGAGGAATGGTATGAAATGGACAATGCCCGGTTTAATGTGCTGTTCCGAAATTCTGCCGTGAAGCGCACACGCTACGAAGGGCTGAAACGGAATCTGAGGTTTTTGGAAGATTAAAAAAACAATGAACTTCAGCCGGATGCCGAAAGTCCAAGCTTTTTATACATCTACTTTTGAACTACTATTAATCATGGTGGTAGCTTTGTATTTTCCCATAAGAATTGACAACCAATGCATTTTTAGTCAATTTAATAATTGCCCAAGTCCATTGATCTGAATCCTTGACAGGAACAATGCTATCATTGCCAACAACACTGCTAATTAGCTTGTTATCTACAATTATAATCTTTAAACTGTCAACTGGTATACTATCATTTTGAGAAGTCCCTAAATACCTGTATCCAAAAAAACCACCAATGTCTGCTCCGGGTGTAATACTTATTTTATAGTGGCCATTCGAATATTCTTCATCCGATATATCAGCAGTATCCTTGGGAAAGTTGATGGTTGTATGTATAAATTGAATGTCATTATTTTTCATTGACCAATCACCCGACAATTGAACCTTACTCACATGGATACTGGAAAATGCAGCACTACCGGGCATATAATTATCACTCAGGAATGCCTCCTGGACATAGGTTCCATCGGAGTTAAACTGAATGGTTTCTGGTATGGTATATGGAAATTTGCTGTCAAGTACCCATGTTCCATTGGTGAGTAAATCAATGGATTCTTCCTTCTCGCAGGAGATGATCGATAGAACACAAATCAGCAGGGCAATTTTCCTGATCATAGCTATGGGGTTGAAATATTGATAGCACCAAATACTTTAGCCATACGTACTCAATTGGTACTTAACACAAAGATAAATTATTTTCGGAGTATTTAAATTCGTGCAATTCGAATTTTTATAAAAAAACAAAGGGAAGCAATTTGCTTCCCTTGTGGTGCCACCTGGATTTGAACCAGGGACACATGGATTTTCAGTCCATTGCTCTACCAACTGAGCTATGGCACCATTTTGAGTCCGGTGTGGACCTTTTCGAAAACTATTCGCTTTGGCTTGTGGCTGCTTGCGTTTCGCTTTCGGGTTGCAAATATAGACCAATTATTTAAACTACAAAAAGAAATGAATTGATTGGGCCCATTTTTTTTGTTCTGGGTGTCGAACCATTTCTTTTTCATACTTTTGCAGTCCAAATTTTTTTTTACATTATTTTAAAAATACATGCAGACATTCGTTTTAAAGAATGGAATTCGGATTATTCACCAGGAAGCCAAATCGCCGGTTTCGCATTTTGGGGTGCTGATCAATACCGGATCAAGGGACGAGGAAGCAGACGAACAAGGCATTGCTCACTTTATTGAGCACGTGATTTTCAAAGGTACCCAATCGCGCAGGGCTTTTCATATATTAAACCGCATTGAAGATGTGGGAGGTGAATTGAATGCTTATACCACCAAGGAAGAAACGGCCGTCTATTCCACCTTCCTGAGTGAATATTATCAGCGGTCGATGGAATTGATCAGCGACATATTGATTAACAGTACGTTCCCGGCCAAGGAACTCGAACGGGAAAAAGAAGTGGTCATTGAAGAGATCAACTCCTACAAGGACAATCCCTCTGAACTCATCTTTGATGAATTCGAGGAAATTTTGTTCGATGGCCATCCCATTGCCCGCAATATACTGGGAACCCCTGAGCTGCTTAAAACCTTCAGCAAAGATAGCATCCTGAAATTCATGGATGAAAATTACCACACCGATCAAATCGTCCTGAGCTCGGTGGGCAATATTTCAATGGCCCGGTTTATCCATTTGGCCGAGAGATATTTTGGGGCTATTCCAGAAAAAATACGCACCAAGAAACGAACGGATGTTTACAATTACCAACCCGAGACCAGGATTGTTCAGAAAGACACCTTCCAGGCGCATTGCATCATCGGCAACCTGGCCCCCGATGTGTTCAGCGAAAAACGTATGCCGATGATCCTGCTCAATAATATCATGGGAGGGCCGTCGATGAATTCAAGGCTCAATATGGTATTGCGCGAACGCAATGGGATGGCCTACAATGTTGAATCGGGTTACACCAGTTATTTCGATACCGGTGCCTTTACCGTTTACTTTGGAACCGACAAGGAAAATATGAGCCATGCCCTGAGGCTGGTGAACAAGGAGTTTAAAAAAATCAAGGAACAGCCCATGGGTATTCTGCAACTGAGCAGGGCCAAGAAACAACTCATCGGGCAATTGGCCATCTCGACCGAGAACAGGGAAGACCTGATGCTCTCATTGGGAAAAAGCCTGCTGTTTTTCAACCGTGTTGACAGTATGGAAGTGATTTTTGATAGGATTGAGAAAGTGGGAAGTCATGATATTCTTGAAATTGCCAATGAAGTGTTTGATGAACCTCAAAGCAGTATTTTAATTTACCAGTAGATGAGCGATCCTTTTTTATTGGAGCAATATATTCTCAATCACATTTCGCCAGAAGAGGATTACTTAAAGGAACTCGACCGGGAAACCCATCTGAAGGTCATCGGCTCGCGTATGTTGTCGGGACATTTGCAGGGAGGTATCCTGAGCATGATCAGTTTGATGATCAAACCCCGTTGTATTCTTGAAATCGGTACTTTTACCGGTTACTCGGCCTTGTGCCTGGCCAAAGGGCTTGCCCCAGGGGGGAAGCTGCATACCATCGAAATTGACGACGAGCTGGAACCGATCGCACAAAAATACTTCCTCAAATCGGGGATGGCTGACCAAATCGTGCACCATACAGGCGATGCCCGTACAATCATTCCTACAATTAGAGAATCGTTTGACCTGGTTTTTATTGATGCCGATAAACGTGATTACTGCGATTATTACCACCTGGTATTTGATCAGATTCCCGTTGGAGGATTTTTGCTGGCCGACAACATCCTTTGGAGCGGCAAAGTAGTGGACCCATTGGCTGCACAGGAAGAACAGACCCGGGGAATCCTAGCATTTAACGACCTGGTTCAAAGCGATTCACGGGTTCAAAATGTCATCTTTCCCGTCAGGGATGGAATTATGCTGGTGCAGAAGATGAGAAGGTGAGAAGGTGAGAAAGTGAGAAAGTGAGAAGATGAGCAAATTCTCATTTTCTCATTTTCTCACCTTCTCATTTTCTCACTTTCTCACCTTCTCACTTTCTCCTGATCAATTAATTCTCAGTACTGATCCTACTTTCAGTGTTTTCTGGGCAGTAATGTTATTGACAGTGCAAAGTTTTTTAACAGAGGTGTTGTATTTTCTGGCAATGATGCCCAGATTATCGCCTTTCCTGATGACATGTTTGGTTGCCTTTGCCTTCACGCTGCCTTTGGAAGCGGTATTCACTTTGTTTGGAGGACTATTGTTCTCAGCAGTGGCGATATTCTCCTTGACAATGGCCTTCTCAGCCAAGGCTGGATGGTTGCCGGATACAGGTTTCCTGTTGAAGTTAGCTGGATCGATTTCCAATTGTTTATTTTTGTAATAAACATGGTTACTGCGTAAAGCACAATTTTCGAAGTCTATGAATTTGTTGGAGTCAAACGGTTCTCCAAAGAGCCGGGTTTCGAAATGTAGATGGTCACAAGTGGCACGTCCGGTACGGCCTCCCAATCCGATTAAATCACCGGCCTTGATCGTGTCGTTCACATTGACCTTGATGGCTTTCAGGTGCCCGTAGATGGTTTCAAGCCCGTTGCTATGCCTTACCAGTACCAGATTGCCATAACCGTTGAAGCGTTTGGCCAGTCTGACTTTTCCGTCAAAGGCGCATCGGACGGTGTCCCCTGAATTTAATTTTATATCGGTTCCTGTGTGCATTCTTCGGCCGCGGGGTCCAAATTTAGATATCACTTTCCCTCTTACCGGTTGAACGAAAGGATGGTCATAAGGCTCAGCCAGGGTGATGGTAATGGTGACATCATTGGGAGGCAGGGTGTTGAGCGGATATTTGATCTGGGTACTGTTCCAGATGTTGTGATAGAATGATTCATCGTTGGACCTCAGAGAGTCGCTGGGTAAATCTTCGATCGAATTGGACAAGGTATCCGATTCGCTGGTTTCACAATGGGCATGGATCGTATCAGTAACAGTCGGTTGTGAAAAGCTGCTGATTGAAAATAACAGTCCAGCTGTTAGTAAAAGAGTTCGTAACTTCATTTTCAAAATTTGGGTTATCTAACTAAGCTCAAAAGTTTGAACGGGAAGCAAAAGTAATATTATCATTATTTATTTGTGCATTTTATGCAAAAGACAGCCTGATTTTAACAAACAATAACACCTTTTTGTACATTTGCATCAGATTTGAAATGAATATTTAACGTGATGAAAAATAGTGGTTCCCACAAGATTATTAGGTACTTACTAATTGGATGTGTGGGTTTTTTTGCTTTGATAGGCCTTGTTTTGACAATGGCATTTTTTGCCGTGAAATTTCACCTGACCGACGATCCCGGAGTTGTTGACATCAACGACCGCTATTTTCAGGATATTAAGGATACCTATGGACGTTCTTCTTCCGATCAGGATCAAACGACTGTTGACTTTAGTGAAGCCCGGTTGCTCCACAACCTATCTGTTTTAAGCAAGTACTACCCTGCCAATGCTTTTTATATCCAGAATGCTTACTATAAAAGCCACAACCTGACAGCGGCTCAGCGAATGATTCAAGCCGTTGACATTCATCTTCAGGACAATGCCTCCTACCATGCAGAGGTGGGTAATTTCGAAGAGAAAAGTGATCCCAAGCAAGTGCAGACAAAAACCAAAAGCGTCTTTGAATGGATGAATATTGCAGAATGGCAGGACTTTAAGCTGGCTGTTGCCAAAGACAAGCACCTGATCGATTCTGCCGCCTATCTTACGGGTGTTGAACCCCGATTGATTGTGGCCGTTTTGGTGGGTGAACAAATCAGGCTCTTCAATTCAAGTCGGGAAGCGTATAAAAAATGGATTGGCCCCTTGAAAATCCTCTCTGTTGAAACCACTTTCTCCTTAGGGGTGACGGGTATCAAAGTGCCCACAGCTCAAAGAATTGAAAAAAACCTCAACGATAGCACTTCACCGTTCTACCTTGGCCAAAAATATGAGCACTTGCTTGATTTTCAAACCAAGAATATTGCCCAGGAACGCTTCAACCGGCTGACTTCGTATAAGAACCATTATTATTCATATCTGTATGCAGCCCTGAACGTAAAGCAGATCAAGGTACAATGGGAAAAATCGGGATTCCCTATCAACGATCGGCCTGAGATTTTGGCAACGCTCTACAATATCGGCTATGAAGTCTCCGTTCCCAAAGAGAACCCGGTGGTAGGCGGATCTGGCATTAATATTAAAGGTAAAAAATATTCCTTTGGAGCTGTCGCCTATGAATTTTATTACTCGGGAGAATTATACGACCTGTTCCCTTTTAAAAATTCAAAATTCGACTTTACCGATGTATAAATCCAGGCATTCCAGTTGGTGTTCCGAGCGGATAATTTTTCAGTTTTTGTTCCTCCTGTTAGTCCTTATAAGTTCAGGAGCCCGTTCTCAGAACCACTGGATCGATGAAATTCACTGGATCAAGCTCTCCGATGGCTTGCAGTATGTTGAACTCGACGCCCCTGAAAAGTCGGTAGTCAATGACTCCAAACTAACGATTCTGAAAGTGGATAGCCGGAAGTTCGATTTCGAATTCCTCACCGCATCTGAGCATGGCAAGCGCCTGCGAACAGCTGAAGAATGGGCCAGGGAGTTCGACAAGACCATCATCATCAATGCCGGGATGTACCAATACAATAAGTTACATTCAAACAAGGGCTACATGAAGAATTACAACCATTTGAACAACCCTGAGAAAAGTGGTTATTACAATGCCATCCTGGCCATGCATCCCAAAGACAAAAAGAAACCGCCTTTCCAGATCATTGATATCACCTACCAGGATTGGGAAAAGGTAAAAACCCAGTATTTTTCCTTGTGCCAGGGCATGCGCATGATTGGCCAGGAAGGTGAAGGAATGGCCTTTGCAAAAAGACCTGATCAATCCTGCAGCATGGTTCTTACGGCCACCGATGCCCAGGGAAACCTCTACATCGTCTATACCCGCTCGCCCTATACGCACCGCACCATGATTGGGTTTTTACAAGGATTGCCAATCAATATACGTACGACCGTTTACCTGGAAGGCGGCCCTGAAACCAGCCTGTATGTAAACACAGGCGACACGGTGATCGCCAAATTTGGCAGCTACGTGTCCAATACCTGTAACAATGACGACAACGATCATTTCTGGAAAATCCCCAATGTAATTGCACTTCGCAAGAAAGATTAGAATTTTTGGTATATTGCAGATAATTATTGAATTAATACGTTCGTGTCAGTGGCATTCTGGTTTGATAGCTTAACTGAGCGAAATTACATGTATACGCAATGAAAAATTCAACAAAATCAGCCTTGGTCGATCCCGAATCCTCCAGTTCAATCAGTGGTAAAACTTCCAATACGAAGTCTGAGCTTTTCCCCATCGTGGGTATTGGTGCTTCTGCCGGGGGGCTGGAAGCATTGGAACAGTTTTTTACCCATATGCCTGAAAATTGTGGAATGGCCTTTGTGGTGATTCAACATCTGGATCCCAATCACAAAGGGATTATGGTTGAACTGCTGCAGCGGATTACGCAAATGAAAGTATACAACGTAACCGATCGCCTGAAAATCAAGCCAAACTGTGTATATGTCATTCCGCCAAACGCCTCCATGTCAATTCTAAATGGCTCATTGCATTTGTTTGAACCCATTGAAACAAGGGGTCTGAGGCTACCTGTTGATTTCTTTTTTCGTTCCCTGGCTGATGACCAGCAGGGAAGAAGCATCGGAATTATCCTATCAGGCATGGGATCAGATGGAAGCACCGGCATGAAGGCCATCAAGGAAAATGCAGGGCTGGTGTTGGTGCAGGATCCTGCCTCGGCCAAATTCGACAGCATGCCCCGTTCGGCCATGGATGCTGTGATCGTTGATATTGTTGCGCCAGCCCATGAGCTGCCCGCAAAATTGATCAATCTTTTAAAGGTAAGCCCCCGGGCAAATGTTCAGCAGGAAATTCAGAAGGATTCAAGTTCACTCGAGAAGATTATTATCCTGCTTCGCTCACAAACGGGGAATGACTTCTCCCAATATAAAAAAACCACCCTGTACCGCCGCATCGAAAGGCGCATGGGGATTCACCAGATCGACAAGATCGCCTCTTATGTCCGCTATTTGCGCGAAAACCCGGCAGAACTGGAGATCCTGTTTAAGGAATTGCTCATAGGAGTGACCAATTTCTTTCGTGATGGGGAAGTCTGGGAACATTTAAAAGACAAAGTAATCCCCTCCATCATTGACAAATTGCCGCATGGATATGTACTGCGCGCCTGGATTCCGGGGTGCTCCACCGGAGAGGAGGCTTATTCGCTGGCCATTGTTTTTAAGGAAGCCATGGAGAACCTGAAGCCCAACAAGAGCTTGTCCATGCAGATATTTGCTACCGATCTGGATGTAGCTGCCATCGAAAGGGCCAGGAAAGGAATCTTCCCTTCAAATATTGTAGCCGATATTTCTTCCGATCGCCTGAACCGGTTCTTTTTAAAAACATCGGACCAATACCGTGTCAATGCTGAGATCCGGGAAATGGTGGTATTTGCTTCCCAAAATGTGATCAAGGATCCTCCATTCACCAAACTCGATCTGCTATCGTGCCGCAATTTGCTGATCTATCTGGATGCGGAATTGCAGAAAAAGCTGTTGGCTTTGTTTCATTATAGCCTTAATCCCGGGGGAATGCTGGTTTTGGGAAGTGCTGAAACCAATGCTGCCCAAAGTGACTTGTTTACGACCATCGATGCAAAATTTAGAATTTACCAACGTTCAGGGTCTGTCAAAAAAGAAGAACTGGTCAATTTTCCAAGCTCATTTACCAGGACCAATCCAAACTCCTATGAGAGTCATTTACCGGCCAAAGTTCCTGATAACCTCCAGGCATTGACCGATCAGTTGCTGTTGCAGCAATTTACGCCTGCCAGTTTGTTGGTCACTGACAAAGGCGACATCCTCTACATTACCGGCAGTACAGGTAAATACCTGGAACCAGCCGCCGGGAAAGCCAACATGAACATCTTTGCCATGGCCCGCGAAGGATTGCGCAACGAGCTTCCCATGGCCTTCCGCAATGCAATGCTCAGCTTTGACAAGATGGTTTTAAGGGACCTTAAAGTAATTTCCAGTTCTGGTGTAGCCGATTATTTTGATGTGACCGTTCAACAAATTGAAAAGCCATTGCCCTTAAAAGGAAAAATCCTGATCATTTTCAACGATGTGGAGCATGTCCACGAAGCCCTTTTGGAGAAAAAAAGAAGGAGATCTGTGGGCGGTACCCTAAAAGCCGAAGTGGAATATGAACTCCAGCGTATGCGGGAAGAACTTCAGAGTACCCGTGAAGAAATGCAGACTTCACAGGAAGAATTGCAATCAACCAATGAAGAAATGCAATCCACCAACGAAGAATTGCAATCGACCAACGAAGAATTGACCACCTCCAAGGAAGAAATGCAGAGCCTCAATGAAGAATTGCATACCGTAAATGCCGAACTTCAAAGCAAGATCGATGATGCTGCCAGAATCAACAACGATATGAACAACCTGCTCAACAGTATCGACATTGCGACCTTGTTCCTCGACAAAGATTTGAAAATCCGCCAGTACACCCATCCGGCCACTAAAATATTTAAACTCATACAAAGTGACATCGGACGACTTTTTACTGACCAGGTGACCGATCTGGACTATCCTGAATTGTACAATGAAGCAAAGGAAGTGTTGCGTACCCTCAGGTTCGTGGAAAAAGCCGTTGCAACCCGCGATGGACGGTGGTTCAATATCCGTATTATGCCTTACCGCACCTTCGAGGATAAAATTGATGGCCTGGTGATCACCTTTATTGAAATCACCCAATCAAAAGTCCTGGAAAATGCCCTGATGAAAACTCAAAGGACACTGCAATCATTTATTCAGGTTGTTCCAGGTGTTATCCTGGGTTTATCGTCCGATGGTAAAGTCATCGAGTTCAATCCGGAAGCCGAAAAACTTTTTGCCTGTAAACGCGATGAAGTCATGAGCAAAAAGTACATTGATTTGTTTATACCTGAAGCATCCCGTCACCAGGTAGAAACCGATTTGGAACGATTAATGGCCAGTGAATTACCGCTACGGTTTGAAAATCGGGTAAAAGCAATGACTGGTGATCAACTTATAATTGAATGGTCGGCCCATCCGTTGATAGATGACAGTGGAAAGAAAATCGGAATGATTACCATCGGAACCAATATCACAAAGAATGGAAAGGGAAAGTGATGAATGAAGTCCATGATTGGGGCCAAAAAGGAGATATTGATCGGCATTCAAATTAATGGCCTTCAAATTTTCTCCTGCAACTTTAATTCGTTAATATTACTGCATATTCCTTTTTGAAAGAATTGGAAGGATGGAGTTTCAAGAATACTTTACCGATGAAAACAGAGAAAATGAATTCGACTGATGGCACCTCACTTCGTGAAAAAGCCGAAGAGCAATTTATAAAGAAGCGTTCAGCAAAAGTGAAGACTTCAACTGCTCTCAATATCCCCACTGCCAACATTGAATCTTCCGATCCACCGAAGGGAAGTGAATCTGAATTGTTGAAACTTGTACACGAATTGGAGGTTTACCACATTGAGCTGGAAATGCAGAATGAAGAACTAAAACTGGCCAGTGAAAAAGCTCAGACGGCAACTGAAAGATATGCAGCCATTTATGATTTTGCCTATACCGGGTTCTTTACCCTGGATAGTGTTGGAAATATTTTCGAGTTAAACCATACCGGTGCCACGATGCTTGGCAAGGAACGTTCAAAGTTGGTAAAAGGGAACTTCAAACAATTTGTCACCATGGATACCAGATCCAAATTCGTTGACTTCGTTTTAAAGGTATTCCAAACAACTTCCAAACAGAACTGTGATGTAAGATTGATCGTTAAAGGAAGTCCCTCCATTTTTGCCCACCTCGAAGCCATCATTTCGGGTGATGATGATAAATGCCTTCTAACGGTGCTCGATATTACAAGGCGCAAGCAAGCAGAGGCAATATTGGAACTGAAAAATCATGAATACCAGCTGTTTAATGAACTCTTGAAGGTAAGTGATCAGCAAGTCGTCGAACTCAAAAGGGAAATCAACGGCCTGTTGAATAAACTGGGGGAAAAAGATAAATTCCGATTGGACCACTAAGAAGGCTCTACTGGGAAAGCATTGTCTCGTTTAATAACCTGAGTTCGATATAAGCGAATGAGTGTAAAAAGCAACAAAGAGACAAAGTAACAAAGAGACAAAGTAGCAAAATGGGGTGAATGGCTTAGGTACTTAGATGCTTTGTTACTTAGGAACTTAGTAAATCTGTTACTTGTTTCTTATTTCGAACTTACGTCAATAGCCGATTGTTGACTGTCGTTGAAAGATTTAAAAGGCAGGGAAACAGAACATGCAACAACAACATTCTTTCATTTGCTTTTTGTACATTTATCCCTACTGGGAAAACTGTCACAATGGGTTTTTCGCTAAGCCCTATTTATGCTCCAGCTCTTCAAGTTGTTCGGTATCCAGGTCTTCTATATCGTACAATGAATAAATGGCCAGACGAGCCGAATCGTTTGCAAAGATGATTTTTGCGTCCTCACATATTTTAGCAAGGGTATCCCACAGGTTGTTAAACATTTCAATGCGTTCACGCAAAATGAGTAAATGTTGCTTTTTTAGAATTCTCAGCTCGTTGTATTCTGCATTTAGTTCAGCCGCGATGTTGATCAGATCGATCGTTAAGCCCGGGGGCATATAGGCATCCAATAGCCTGGCTTCATTTTCTTCCTGCAAAAGGACTTCATGGGCCTTATTTAACAGGGGAATCATCTTCTTTGCCGAGCTGCGGGCATTTTCGAAATCCTCAAATCCAAAGATTTCGTGGGCATGGGTCCTGTCTTGAAAGCTTTGGTCCACATAGTATTTCAATTTTTCGTAACAATGTCGCGCATCTGCAAGCTTGAGGGACACCAGGTTTTTGAGGCGCTTAATGTCGGCATGTATACTGTTTTCTGAAAAATCCTTCAATCCTAAATAAATACCCGACAGTAGTTCAACATTGACCCTTGAGGTATACCACGGATCATGGGCGGTAAATTGGGCCAGATCGGCCGCAAAGTGTGGCTGAATAAATTGAGCTTTGGTAATTACTTCGTCGTAGGTTAAGCTGCAATGACTTTTTGGTAGCGATTCCATGGTTCATTAATTTTAAGATTTGTCAGGTGGCTAACAATGACAGTATGTTTTGCCCCTGTTTGCATAATTCTATTTACGAGCTGTATTTTAGGATGTTACAAATTCATAATCCACCCCTTGATTATTTACCTTCAAACAATCCATGACCCCAGTTCTGTTTGATCTGACCGATCATGGCCTATACCGTAATTTAGTTCAGGTGTATAAATTCAACCTGATCCACATGCCAGTTTTCAGCATCATACAAGTCATAATTCTCCAGACGCTCAGGATGGTTGGCAAAAATGATTTGTGCGTCATCGCATATTTCTGACATCGTATCCCACAGCGAGTTAAACAGGTCAATGCGTTCGCGGGTAGCTAGCAGATGTTGTCTTTTGAGATTTTTCAGTTCCCTGTACAGGGCAGACATTTCATGAATCAAACCAGCCAGTTCATCTGCAAAGGCAGCAGGCATATAGGCCGCCAGCAAGAGCAGCTGAATTCCTGGCTGCGATATGACCGCATGGGCCTGATTCAACAGTGCAATCATTGTTTTGATCGAATGGCGCGCCGTTTCAAAGCCTGCATTGCCAAAGGTTTCGTCCCTGAGGGCCGTATCATGCAATCCCAGCTTCACATAGTGGTTCAGTTCATCATAGTATTGAATGGCGGCTGAAAAGGTGATATCCAGCAGATCAGTGACCCGTTTGATCTCACCCAGCAGCTGGGTCTCTGAAAAATATTGTTGTCCCAGGTTAATGCCTGACAGCAGTTCTGTATTAACCGCCGGGGTATACCACCGGTCAAAGTCGTTAAACAAAGCCAGATCGGCCGCGAAATATGGCTGGATCTTTTGGGCTTTGCCGATGATCTCATTGTATGTTGAATACCATTGAATAGGGATCGTATCTTCCATGGTCGATATTTTTAAAAGATGTAATCAACTAATTTACAACTAATAATTTCAAAAATCCAAGTCTTGCCTTAAAATTTATTGGCAATTCTGAAGATTTATTTCATTAGATTAAAGCCAGGGGAGGGTGAATTATTTTCGACTTTTTCACCAGGCCCAAACTTATTTTAGTCTCAAATCGTTCAACCGACAGTCTGTCATCCCCAGGCCATTGGTATCTGTAATGTAACTGTAATCTATCTGTAATGTATCTGTAATCCAGAATACAGATACATTACAGATAGATTACAGTTACATTACAGATACCAATGGCCTGGCAAATGCCAAAGCGGTATCGCTATCCGGCACATGGACTAAAAGCCACCCGGGGAATGATCCATAAAGAGGTGATATGATGGCAGTTGAGCTGTTGAAACGCCGCCTTGGAGGAAGTACCAGGGATGAATATCCAGGGGTATGAGCAGGCAAGCCAAATTACCGGCACAGAAATACTCAAAAAACCGGTCCGGGGGATGTTCCCTGCGAAAAATTCAGCCACAAACTTTTGATAAAGTGGTGGAAAATATGCTTCAATTTCGATTCAAGCACCTCACAGGAAACAAATTAAGCCTGTTTATTTTATTTTTTTTAGCATAAAGAGCCCCTGGTCAGGGTAGCTTTTCTTTGCGCTAATTTTAATAAAATTTAACATTTGCTTGTCCTATATCTCCCGACAGGTTTGAAAAGTAGATTAATTGAATATAATATAAATCAAGCATTTGTTTAATTAAATCCTTGGGCTGATGGCTGGTAAAAACCGGTTGGTGGAATTATTTTTTTTGGATGTTAAATAACTAATGTTAAAATTATTAACTTAGCGCTCAACATTGAAATGAGAAAATGTAAAGTTTACTTATTTCTCAAAAAAACATCTACGCAGGCCTTTCAATTGACAGTAAAGTTTCATACTTTAGAGGATGCTTAGCTGATAAATGAAACTTAAGAAATAAATTAACGTTAGAATAGATATATTAAATAAACGAATTCCCCGAAAAGAATGAATTCGGTATCCATAAAAAGCAGGAACCGATATATGTTGTGCTGAGTGAACGGATTTGATAAACTTTGATGACGACACATAGAAGCATGAAAAAATAGGATAGATGGAGATTTGAGGGTAGCTTTTTGCCGTTTTCAAGCATGAACTTTTAAACAGTAGAAGAAGTGAAGATAAATTTTTAATGTACTGCACATGAAAAATATTAATTCTACCAATCTTGTTTCCCTTAGGCAAATGGCCGAAGAAAGAATAGAAATCAATTACCCGGATAAAGACAAGTTGCTGATCCACCATAATGGGGAGGCCGATCAGTTGAAACTGCTTCATGAACTCCAGGTGCACGAGGTAGAACTCGAAATGCAAAACGAGGAACTTAAGCTGGCTATCCACAAAGCAGAAACGGCTACCACCCTATACGACTTTGCCCCTACCGGATATTTTACCCTCCACCACGATGGCAACGTCAAACAACTCAACCTGAGCGGGGCAAAAATGCTGGGCAGAGAACGATTCAACCTGATTGACACCAATTTCAAGCAATTCGTTCCCCGGGAAAGTCAACTTGCCTTTATCAATTTTTTTAGAAATATATTTGATACCCAATGCAAGCAAACCTGTGAATTGAGATTGATGACCGATCCCGATACATGGATCTATGTCCACCTGGAAGGTATTATAGCCGAAGACGAAAATCAATGTCTGGTTACGGCTGTTGACATTTCCGAACGCAAGAAATGGGAAGAAGCCATCCGTCAAAAGGAGAGCAACCTGAATGGGCTGGTCAACAACCGGGATGAATCCATCTGGTCGATCGACCAAAAATATCATTTGATCATCTATAATAATTTCTTTCGCGATGAATGTTTCGCCTCCTACAACGTTGAATTAAAAAACGGAATGAATGCACTCAGCTTCCTTCCTTCTCATTTGAGTCATTTATGGAAACAAAAATATGACAAAGCCTTGCTGGGAAGGCGGGTCATTTTTGAATATTCCAACCAGGTGGAAGAGGACCTTCACTTCTATGAAGTCTTTCTAAATCCCATTATATTGGAGGGCCAGGTTACAGGGGTGACGGCATTAAGCTCAGTCATTACCTGGCGTAAGCAGACCGAGGAAGCTTTGCGCCAGAGTGAAGAACGACACCGGCTACTGGCTGACAATGCTTTGGATGTGATCTGGACCATGGATTTGGAAGGCCACCTAACTTATGTCAGCCCTTCGGTCAAACGACTCAATGGCTATTCGGTTGCCGAGATGATGAAACACTCGATTGAAGAAATCCTCACCGGTGAATCGGCCGCCAATGCCCAATCGGCCATCCAGGAAGCCCACACAGCCATGAAAGCCGGGCAAGCTATCCGGGAATTTCACATGGAGCTGGAGCAGAATTGCAAGAATGGCTCAACAGTATGGACCGATACAACAGCCTCGTCCATGTTTAACGCCGAAGGTGAATTTGTGGGAGTAATCGGCGTTACGCGCAACATCGCCAAGCGCAAAAGGGCTGAACTTGCCCTGCGCAATTCTGAAATTAAATACCGTAAGCTGTATGAAAGTATCATCGATGGCTTTGCCACTATTGATATGAAGGGTCAGTTTGTTGATTGCAATCACTCCTTTGAACAACTGCTTGGTTATAGCCGGCAAGAGCTTTGCCAGCTTAGCCTGACTGACATCACGGATAAAAAATGGCATGCTCATGAAAAATATATCATAGAGGAACAACTCATTCCCAATGGATATTCCCAGTTATTTGAAACAGAATTCATCCGAAAAAACGGCACGATCGTTCCCGTGGAGATTAGCGCATTTGTAATTAAAAACGAGATGGGTGAAAATGTACAGATGTGTGCCATTGTGCGCGATATCACTGAAAATAAACGCAAGCAGGAGGTGGTCATCAAAAGCGAACTATTGTACCATGCCATTTTCGAGAAAAGTAGTGCAGCCATGTTTTTGATTGATCCTGCCGATGGCGCTATCGTGGATGCCAATTCCGCATCCTGTCAGTTCTATGGCTATGGAAGGGAGCAATTTAAAGAGCTAAAAATAATGGATATCAATATGCTTTCCCTGGAACAGGTAAAGGCTAGCATGGCCGAAACTGAACTAGGGAAGCGATTGTATTTCAACTTCCGTCACAAGCTGGCCGACAGCCAACTTCGGGAGGTGGAGGTATACGCCTGCCCGATTGAAATTGAAGGCCGCACCTTGCTCCATTCGATTGTTCATGACATCACCGATCGCAAAATGGCCGAAGAGGCCCTGGCAGCAAGTGAAATCAGGTTTCGAAGCCTTTTGCAAAACGTTTCATCGGTAGCCGTTCAGGGCTATTCACCCGATGGCAGGATCCAATACTGGAACCATGCTTCAGAACAATTGTATGGATACACGGCACAGGAGGCCATTGGGCGGAATCTTGTCAAATTGATTGTTCCGGCTGATTACCAGTCGTATGTAAATCAGTCGATCCTTGAAATGGTTGCTACGGGGCAACCCCTGCGGCCTTCCGAGTCTTCGCTTATGCGGCGGAACGGGTCACGCGTGGAGGTCTTTACCAGCCATGCCATTGTCCAGATGCCTGGCAGGGCGCCCGAGTTGTTCTGTTTTGACATTGATCTGACCGATCGTAAACGGGCCGAAGAAGAAGTCAGGGAACGGGATGCCATCTTCACCCAGATGCTGGAAAACAGCCCAATCTATATTTTCTTTAAAGATGACAAGACCCGCATGTTGAGCCTGAGCCGTAATTATGAGGACAGACTTGGCAAAAAAATGGAGGAGATGATTGGCAAAACGGTGGATGAACTTTTCCCTGCCGAGACTGCAATCCGAATGAGGGAAAGCGATCTGCTGTGTATGAAAGAGGGCTTGAAAATTGAAACGGAGGAAGAAATTAACGGGCGTCATTTTTCAATCCTTAAATTTCCTATCCAGATTCAAGGCAAGCCTACTTTGCTTGCAGGATTTTCAATCGATATCACCGAACGAAAACGTGCAGAGATGGCCTTGAAGGAAAGTGAAATGCGCTGGCAGGAACTCAATGCCACCAAAGACAAGTTTTTCTCCATTATCAGCCATGACTTGAAGAGCCCGTTCAACAGCATTATTGGATTCAGTAATCTTCTGAGCCGCCAGCTTCAGGAAAAAGACTATGATGGGATTGGGAAATATGCCATGATCATCCAGCATTCCTCCCAGCGGGCCATGAATTTATTGATGAACCTGTTGGAATGGTCACGATCACAGACAGGTAACCTGGAATTTCATCCCGAGAAAGTGGAACTCTCTGTACTGATCAGAGAAGCAATCGATTTATTAATCGACGCAGCCCAATACAAATCCATCAATATTGATCTTCAGATACAACCCAATACCCAGGTGATGGCTGATCGGCTCATGTTTGGCACCATCGTGAGAAACCTTGTGTCGAATGCCATCAAGTTTACACATCCTGGGGGCGAGATTGTTATTTCAAGCCGGCAAGATCAGGATCAATGTATTGTAACAGTGGCAGATAATGGGGTCGGTATCCGGAAAGATGCCCTTGATAAATTGTTCCGCATTGATGTAAGCTATTCAACAGTTGGCACTCAGGATGAAGTAGGCACCGGGCTGGGTTTGATCCTGTGTAAAGATTTTGTTGAAAGACACAGGGGCAAAATATGGGTGGAAAGTGAACGCAGTGGATGCCATGGGACGAAAAATGGCTCACAGTTTCATTTTTCAATCCCCCTGGCAGTGAATCAATCCTTGAATGCGGAAACTGAAACGGCTCACAACTGAGAAGCGGCAGAACGAATTGGTGAGTGGATGATATGCAAAAATTTAATCCATCAACATAAAAATGCCACTACCACTTACGGCTACCATGTTCCCGATGGATTGAATTTTTGGTCAATTCAGGCGTCTTTGGAATCTTATTTTTTATACTTATGGTTGAAGAAATAGCCACTTGCAGGGTTCATTTCTAAAAAAATGGTTTAATTTAGTTGGACTAAACTAAGCGACGATTCAGCCATGAAAAACAAAACCAATCTGCAGGAATCAAAGAAATCACGACGGGCCTTTTTACAAACAATGGGAGTTTCCATCGCTGGTTTGAGCGTGTTACCTAGCTCCCTTTTTGCCAATAATCAAAATTACATCGACAGCGAGGCAGCCTCTTTAAGCTTCCATGCAGAGACCGCTTTGCCTTCTGATGTGATTTTACCCAATGGCGTGAGTGCAATCTGGGATATAAACAAAGCGGCTCACGAGACAAGCGCTACACGTGAACGCATTTGCATCAACGGATTGTGGAAATGGCAACCCGGAACCCCGCAATCGGAAGAATTGCCGACCGCCAACTGGGGCTATTACAAGGTTCCGGGGCATTGGCCTGGAAATACCAATTATATGCTGCAGGATAGTCAGATAACCTTCGTTCATCCGCAGTGGAAGGACAAACCCCTGAATCGTATTGGGGTGGCATGGTACCAGCGCGAGATTAGTATCCCGACGAATTGGGCCAAGCGTCGCATTGTCCTGAGTGTAGACTACCTGAATTCGAGTGCGATCGTCTTTATTGAAGGGCAAATGTTGGGCGAACTGTTGTTTCCAGCTGGCGAATTGGACCTAACTTCCATCTGCGCTCCCGGCAAGAAATACACACTGAGCATGAAAGTGACCGCTCTTCCCTTGAGTGATGTTGTGGCAGTCTACAGTGACAGCAATGCTCCCAGGCAGGGCAGGGGAGAGGTTGAGCGGCGGGGTTTGTGCGGCGATGTGTATCTCCGTAGCATTCCGTTAAAAGCATGTATCAACGATGTGAAGGTGGTGACTTCTGTACGCAGGAAAGAAATTACCTTCCATACAAGCATGGAAAATCTATCCCCTGTCGCAAAATATACCCTTCAGGCCATAGTCACCGATCATAGTCACCAGATTGCTCAGTTCAAAAGTAAACCATTCACTGCCAATGAGCTAATTGATGGAAGGGTGCCAATGACAGAACCCTGGATGCCCGATCAACTCTGGGATATTCATACTCCGCGGAATATGTTCGAGGTTACTGTCTCACTGCTGGAAGGCGATAAGATCCTATTGGATACTGCCCTTCCCACTCGTTTTGGATTCAGGGAATTGTGGATCGAAGGACGTGACTTCTATCTGAATGGTACGAGAATCTTTCTCTCGGCCGTTCCATTCGACAATGCGCAGATCGGTGCCTCACTGGCTACTTATGATGCGGCTAAGGAAAGCATGCGCCGATTGATGAGCTTTGGCATCAACTTCGTTTACACCCACAATTATGGCTGTGAGCCAGGCACTCACCTGAGTTTTGAGCAGATACTCAAAGCGGCCGATGATACAGGGATGCTGGTATCACTCTCTCAACCACATTTTGGACAATACGACTGGAAAGCCACCGATGCAGACCAGAAAAACGGGTATGCGCACCATGCCAAATTCTATACACAAGTGGCAGGCAATCATCCCTCGGTTGTCTTCTATTCCATGAACCACAATGCTTGCGGCTATACCGATGATATGAATCCCGGGAAGATAGATGGCCTGAGCCGTCCCGATAGTTCATGGTCTGCCAACAACGTGAAGAAGGCCCTACGCACAGAAGCCATTGTGGCTGGTTTGGATTCCAGCCGCATTATTTATCACCATTCATCGGGGAATCTGAGCGCGATGCATACCAGCAACTTTTATCCCAACTGGGTGCCAATCCAGGAGATGTGCGATTGGTTTGAACATTGGGCCACCGTTGGTGTGAAACCTGCTTTCGTTTGTGAATATGCTGCGCCCTTTGGATGGGATTGGTCCTTATACAGGGGTTGGTACAAGGGCAAGCGGGAATTCGGCAGTGCTCCCGCACCCTGGGAGTTTTGCCTGGCCGAGTGGAATGCTCAATTCGTGGGAGATGAGGCTTACAAGATCAGTGAATTTGAGAAAGTTAACCTTCGCTGGGAAGCCAAACAGTTTAAGGCTGGTAAAGTATGGGCACGCTGGGATTATCCTTATACATTCGACAGCAGTGCTCTGGAGGAACGTAACCCGGTATTGACCATGCATCTGGTGGACCAGTGGCGTGCCTTTCGTACCTGGGGTTTGTCGGCCAACTCGCCCTGGGATTATAGCTCCTATTGGAAATTACGCAAGGGAGTTAACAAGGGTCCTCAAAATTCAGTGGTAGATTGGGAGAAGTTGCAGCAACCCGGCTTAAGCCCTGACTATACAGAACGTGCTGACCGGATGGATCTTGACACTTCATTTGAATCTTCTGACTGGATTCCAACTGCAGGCGATGCCCTCATTCAGAATAACAAGGCATTGCTGGCCTATATAGGAGGAAAGTCAGCTGCTTTTACCAGCAAGGACCACAACTTCCTTCCTGGCACCAAATTGGAGAAACAACTTATCATCATCAATAACTCCCGTGGTGAAGTTACCTGCAAATGTAGCTGGTCATTGAAATTGCCTGAATCCTTATCTGAAAGCACTACTGTTAGCATCGCGACGGGGCAGCAGCAACGCATTCCTATCAGTTTTAATCTTCCAGCCTCGTTGCCTCCTGGTAATTATGACCTTAGCTCAACCGTAAAGTTCAGCAATGGGGAGACCCAGAATGATACGTTTACATTTCATGTTCTCTCGTCAGTGTATGGGGTGGTAAACTCACCAAAGACGGCGCTGTTTGATCCCAAAGGAGAAACCCGCCAATTGCTTGATCGTTTGGGCCATCCTTATCAACTGGTCGATGCCGGCACACTGCTATCGGGTTATGATGTGCTGATCGTGGGCAAGGAAGCATTGACCCTTGAGGGCGCTGGACTGAATGTGAAAAATGTAAGTGAGGGTCTGAAGGTAATTGTGTTTGAGCAGACTTCAGAGGTGCTGGAAAAACGATTGGGCTTCAGGGTACATGAGTACGGTTTGCGCATGGTCTATCCCCGAATGTCGGATCATCCAATCCTGGAGGGGCTCGGTGTAGAGAACCTGCACGATTGGCAGGGCGCTGCAACGCTTCTCCCCTCAGAGTTAAAGTATGAGACCAATGACAATGTCTTTAGTGGCTCCCCAACAGTCAAGTGGTGTGACATTCCAGTGACTCGCATCTGGAGGTGCGGCAACCGGGGTAATGTGGCCAGCGTCATCATTGAGAAACCTGCCACTGGTGATTTCCGGCCCATCGTTGATGGCGGCTTCAGCCTCCAGTACAGTCCCCTCATGGAATACCGCGAAGGCAAGGGACTGGTGATGTTCTGCCAGATGGATGTGACGAGCCGTACAGAGACTGACCCCGCTGCTGAAAGGTTGGTGCAAAACATTCTATCCTACGTGACAGTCTGGAAGCCGGAGCTAAAACGACAGGCCGTTTATGCAGGCGATGCAGCAGGCAAAAGCCACCTGGAAAAATCGGGGGTGTCGGTATTCCCTTATAAAAATAAAAAGCTATCACCTGAACAAGTCTTGATTGTTGGTCCGGGAGGCAGTCAACTGTTGGCATCAGATTCAAAGGCCATTGGCAAATGGATCAAGGCAGGTGGCCGGGTGTTGGCCATCGGCCTGGACCAGGAAGATGTCAATGCCTTGTGGCCACGACAAGTGATGATGAAAAAGGAGGAACACATCTCTGACTGGTTTGAACCCATGAAGACCAACTCTCCCTTTGCCGGGGTTGGAGCCTCGGATGTTCACAACCGTGCCCCCAGGGAATGTTCGCTCGTGTCGTCAGGAGCACAGATCATTGGCAATGGGGTTTTGGCAAAGGCTGACCAGGCGCATGTCGTGTTTTGCCAACTTGTGCCATGGCAACTGGATTATAGTGGCGAGCAGCACAATATCAAACAGACCTTCCGCCGTTCAAGCTACTTGCTAAGCCGGTTAATGGGCAACATCGGCGTGGAGAGTTCCACCGCTTTGCTTGAAAGTTTTAACCAGCCCGTGCAGGAAGGCAAAGCCGAAAAGCGTTGGCTCAATGGGCTGTACCTGGATCAGCCCGAGGAATGGGATGATCCGTATCGATTTTTTCGCTGGTAAGAGCCAGGACCTGTTAAAACTGACGGGGCGACACCAACCTTCCCGGTTGCTGTCGCCCTTTTTTTATACAAACCTTCAGCTAACTGGGAGCCATCGGCTGAAAATTCATAAAGTGCTGTTTAATAGAAGTTTTTACTTCTAATTGTGCGGAATGTTGAAACTATTTTATTCTCCCATTCGTTATAATTAGGATACTAATTTTAGGTAAACAGGTAAAATAAGTGAATTCAATACAGGTTGATTATGAGAAAAGTAAAAGACTCACATGAATCCTCCACCCTTCTTCGAAGAGCCGAAGAGCAAATTAAAAGACAGAATCCAAGAGAATCCTGGGCCTTTACCAATGACGGTATACAGAAACTCGTCCATGAACTTCAGGTCCATCAGGTTGAACTTGAAATGCAAAATGAAGAATTGCGGGCCGCCGAAGAGGCTGCAAGAATCAATGCTGAAAAATATGCTGCATTGTATGATTTTTTCCCTGCCGGATATTTTACCCTTACCAGCAAAGGTGCCATCAGCGAGCTCAACCTGATAGCTGCCACCTTGCTGGGAAAGGAACGTTCAAATTTGATAAACTGTGATTTCAAATCCTTCCTTTCAGCAAATTCATGGCTTGTTTTTAATAAATTTCTAAAGGATATTTTTGAATTGCAGACCCGGCAGTCCTGCGAAGTGACCTTAAACATTGCGGGGACCTCTTCAGCCTTTGTACACCTCGAAGGATTGATTTCAGAGCACATGGACAGTTGCTTTATGACGGCCGTTGACATTAGCCTCTTTAAAGAGGGAACGGGAAATCTAAGGGAGTCAGAATTACGCTACCGCCGCCTGTTTGAGACTTCTAAAGATGGCATCTTAATTCTTGATGCAGTCAGCGGTGAGATTATTGACGTGAACCCTTCCTTAATTCAATTGCTCGGATATAACTATGACGAACTCTTGGGCAAACAACTATGGGAGATTGGAACTTTCAAAAACATAGGCTATTCACAGTTTGCCTTTACTGAACTGCAAATAATAGGATACATCCGCTACGAAGATATGCCCCTGCTCACTAAAACGGGCAAATCAATCAGCGTCGAATTTGTCTCCAATGTTTACCTGGCTGAGAATAAAAAGGTGATCCAATGCAATATCCGAGATATTACCGAACGCAAGCAGTTGGAGAAAGCGCTGAAAGAAAGTGAGGCCCGTTTGCGGGAACTCAATTCAACCAAAGACAAGTTTTTCTCTATCATTGCCCACGACCTCAGAGGCCCTTTCAACAGCATCATGGGTTTCAGCGAACTGATGGTGGAACAGACACAAGAAAAGAATTATGAAGAGGTCGAGAGATATGCCTCGATCATCTATCAATCCTCCCAACGGGCCATGGAACTGGTGACCAACCTGCTCGAATGGTCTCGTTCAAAGGTGGGCAGGCTGCAGTTTAACCCTGAAAATATTGATATCGGTGAATTGATCAAATCAGTGGTTCAATTATTAAAGGATTCGGCACAGCATAAATCAATCACCATTTATACCGATGTTTCGCCTGGCTTGCAAGTTCGAGCCGATCGGGCGATGCTGGCTACCATATTGAGAAACCTGGTATCGAATGCCATTAAATTCACCAAGCCAGATGGTGAGATTGTTGTTTCAGTTCAGAAGGAGCAGTACCAATTGAGCTTCATGGTAGCGGACAACGGGATTGGAATAAAGAAAGAGGCCATTAATAAGTTGTTCGATATGGATGCCAGTTACTCTACCCCCGGAACCCAAGATGAGAAGGGTACAGGTCTGGGCCTACTCCTATGTAAGGAATTTATAGAACGGCATGGCGGGGACCTGCGCGTGGAAAGTGAACTGGGCAAAGGAAGTAAGTTTTACTTTACCATTCCACAGAGCATAAAAAAAAGCTATGCCCAGTCTGACGGCACTTCAAAAAGGAATAATTCATGAACATACGCTCCACTATTGTTTGTCGGCTGGTCTCAGGCTCAGCTTGAAATATCCCGGGTCGATTCTTTCATCTTAGTTTTCCTTCTCAGCCTGAAGCTGTTTTCTCCTGTAAGCTTATTTTTCCTCCCCCTGGCCCTCCTGGGATGGGTGGAGTATTTTTCAGGGTAGGATGTTAAACGCATCCTTCGCAGGTAGCTAGATCACCCTTCCGATGGATGGATGCGGGATGTAGGAATGAGCTGCCAGGTATATGGGTTATTCGAAGACTATTTGAAAACTATTCGAAGGTTATTCGATGATTATTCGAATACGATAGAATAACCTTCGAATAATCTTCGAATAACCTTCGAATAATCTTCGAATAATCCATATACCTGGTAGGGCAATGATCTTCAGAATAAGTCAAGAAAGAAGTGCCTGTGTATTGATGACAAGTTGGTTTTGGGTAAAGCAAGCTGGCTCATTTTGGAAGGCATCTTTGCTTCGATTTTGAGCCTGGAGGGACGCTGGCGCGGGTAAATTCAATTCAATAGATGGAAGAAACAGAGGGTGAATTTTTGCTTGAGTGGATTAAATACCGTTTGATGGGGCTCGAAAACAATTGAAAATGGATTTTTTGCAACATGCAAATGGAATGTTTATTAATCATTGTAAGAATGAAAATAATAATTACTTTAGTCCCTGTTAACAAGCCTGTTTCCATGCTGAAAAAGAACAAGCAATGATGGCTAAAAGTGCCTAAAGTTAATTGTCAATCGAAAGATAATGGCTGAATTTAATGAAAGATGAATGATGTATAGAAATGATTAAGGATACTGAAAAATGCATTCACTGTATGAAAGTGAAGTATGCACTGGATATTTCAATGTATGAAACTTCTTTCCTGGGAAAAGCTATACAGAATAGAATGACTGCTTTGTCAAGTGAAACAGTAGATGATTACCTTTTGCTTTTGGAAAACAGTGCATCTGAATCTTTAGAAATGGTTGGCCAACTCTCGAATTCCTACAGCACGTTTTTCCGTAACCCACTTACATTTACTTGTTTGGAGCAAATCATCCTGCCCTCACTGATCGGTCAAAAGATAATGGGTCAAGATAAGGAAATCAGGATCTGGTCGGCCGCCTGCGCTTCGGGACAGGAAGCTTACAGCATGGCCATTCTGTTTGACGAACTGGCTCAAAATACCAAGGTATCTGTGAGCTGCCATATTTTTGCCACCGACATTGATCCGTCTGAATTGGATAAGGCCCGCAGTGGGGTCTACCGCCCGGAAGGAATTCACAATGTGTCCTATAAGCGGATTAAAACCTACTTTACCCAACAGGGTGAAACCTTTACCCTTGTTGATTCACCAAGGAAGTATGTCGATTTTTCTGTTTTTGATCTGCTGGGCCAACAGTGTAATTGCCCTCCTGCGAGTGTCTATGGCAATTTCGACCTGGTATTTTGCAGCAATTTGCTATTCTATTATAAACCTGAATACAGGCAACGCATCATCGATAAAGCAGGCAATTGCCTGGTAAACGGAGGTTACCTGGTCACGGGAGAGACCGAACGGGGAATGCTCAACACGAGTGGTTACCGGGAAGTATATCCCCATTCCGGGATCTTTCAAAAAAGATAGCCTAAGCCATGGAAGGCATGGCTGAAAATTTATTGTACCATGAGAATCAAAATTATCAAAAAGACTGAGATTTAAGGCATGAAACTGGAAAATTTACGAATAGGAACACAAATGAAGTTGGGTTTTGGCATTGTAATCATGCTGATCGTTGTCCTGGGGGCCATTTCCTGGCAGCAGACCAACAAGATTGAACAACATATCATCAATATCTACGAACATCCGTTTACAGTGCGCAAAGCACTTGGAAATTTAAATTCGGATATCCTGGGCATGCGTTTGGAATTTAGGAACTTTCTGTTGGCCAAGGACAACAAGGACAGGGAAATCGCGCTTGCAAATTCACAATTTTATGAAATTGATATTGAACAACAGTTCAACCAATTAGAAAAGAGCTACCTGGGTCCGCAAGATGACATTGTGGAGGCCCGGAAAGCGTTTCTGAGATGGGTAGCGGTGAGAAATGGAAACCGGGATTTGGGGATGTCAGGGAAAATTGAAGAAGCCATGGACCGGGTTCAGGATACGGGCGATGTGGGTATGGAGCGGGAGCAACTGCTGAAATGCATCAACAAGATCGATCAATTTGCAAGCAATAAAGCAGCCGAGTATCTGGCTGTAACTTCTGTGTTGAAAAAAACGCTTGATCGTCAGTTGGGTATGTTGGTTTCCATGATATTGGCATTGACGATATTGATTGTATACCTTCTGAACCGGAATATACGGCGCCCCATCGTCGAATTGTCCGCTGTAACCCAACAATTCATGGAGGGCAAAACCGATGTGCGCTGTTCGTATCAAATGCAGAATGAATTTGGACAACTTTCGGAATCCTTTAACCATCTGGCCGATGCCATTGAAACTGAACTGATCTTGAATGATCAGGCTGCCAGGCTTGCCGAAGTGATGCTCAGTAAAGACGATGCACACGATTTCTGCCATTCGCTCTTAAGCAGCCTGCTTGGTTTTACAGGTGCACAAATGGGCGCTGTTTATCTCCTGAATGTGGAGAAAACTGAATTTGAACATTTCGAGTCTTTGGGAATAGGTTCCGAAGGACGTAGTTCTTTTTCTGCCCTTGATTACGAGGGTGAATTCGGAGCCGCTCTTGCAAGCCAACAATTACAACACATCACTGACATACCCGAAGATACGCGCTTTGAATTTTCAACCGTGAGTGGGAAGTTCACCCCGCGCGAAATGGTTACGATCCCCATTGTAACAGGCAATGAAACGGTAGCTGTTATTTCGCTGGCAACGATCAAGTCATTTAGTGAAAATAACCTGCGCCTGCTCCATAGTATTCTGAGTACGCTCAGCGCACGCATTCATGGAATCCTGACCTATCAGAAAGTAATCAAGTTTGCCCAGCAGCTTGAATACCAGAACAGTGAACTGGAAGCCCAGAAAAGGGAACTGTCGGTTCAAACCAATGAACTTACGGGCCAAAATGTCGAATTGGAAATGCAGAAGAAACAACTGGATGAGGCCAACCGAATGAAGACAAGCTTTTTATCAAATATGAGCCATGAATTACGGACACCGCTCAATTCGGTCATTGCCCTTTCGGGAGTTTTGAACCGCCGTCTGGTGGGCAAGGTTCCGGATGAAGAACACAGCTACCTGGATGTTATTGAACGCAATGGCAAACAATTACTTCTACTGATCAACGACATTCTGGACCTTTCGCGCATTGAATCAGGATACGAGGAGGTTGAAATCAGGAAATTCGATGTCAGTGAATTGATACATGCTGTCACTGAGGTCATTGAACCCCAGGTAAAACAAAAAGGCATTTACCTTCGTAATACGACAGAGGGTGATCTGCCAGCTATCAAATGTGACTATGAAAAATGTTACCATATACTTCAAAACCTGGTGGCCAATGCCGTCAAGTTTACCGAAGTGGGTGGGGTTGATTTGAGCGTGCAAGTTAAGGGAGAAACCATCCATATCATTGTGAGCGATACAGGTATTGGAATAGAGAAGGAACATCTGCCTCACATTTTCGATGAATTCAGGCAGGCCGATGGAAGCAACTCCAGGAAATACGGAGGCACGGGGCTTGGATTGGCCATTGCAAAAAAATACACCCACATGCTGGGCGGCCAACTCCTGGTTGATAGTACCCCGGGTAAAGGATCACAATTTACGCTTGTCTTACCGCTGCAATGCACATCAGGTGAAGCCAATAATACCAAGCCCATTGACAGAACAGAACTCACACGGCATGTACAACAACCAATTCATACAGATGGCAGGAATAAAACCATCCTGCTGGTGGAAGATGCTGAAGCGATCATTATTCAAATGAATGAAATTCTGTCTGCTCAAGGTTACCGGATCATGGTAGCACGAAATGGCAGCGAAGCCCTTGAACAAATATCCCAGCAAATCCCCGATGCCATGATCCTGGATCTCATGATGCCTGAGGTGGATGGATTTGAGGTCTTAAAGCGTATTCGTGAAGAAGAGAAAACAGACCATCTCCCCGTTATCATTCTTACGGCAAAATATGTCACCAAGGAAGAACTGGCCTTCCTGAAAAATAATGGCATTCGTCAACTGATTCAAAAGGGAGATATTAATAAAGACCAATTGCTGGAAGCAGTGTCAGGCATGATGATGGCTGAAACGACCGAACACCAAACGCCTGCTAAAAGGCTCACCAAGGTACATCAGCCAGGAGCTGCCGTAGTATTGGTGGTGGAGGACAATCCCGACAACATGCTTACCATAAGGGCATTGCTGGATGGTAAGTGTACCATTATCCAGGCAGATGACGGGCTCGCAGTGATCGATTTGGCCTCGCTTCACCTGCCTCATTTGATCCTGATGGATATTGCCTTGCCTGGGCAGAACGGCATTGAAACTTTAGCTGAATTGCGAAAAGTAGAAGCGCTGAAGAATATTCCCGTGATTGCTGTATCGGCCAGTGCCATGAAAGGTGACCGGGAAGATTTTATAGCTTACGGATTCGATGATTATATTTCGAAACCCATCGACAGTAACTTATTTGAAAAGACAATCAAGCAATACTTGAATTAAAAATTTCTGTTCCCAATGACAAAGATTCTCGCCATCGACGATAACAAGGACAACCTGATCAGCCTGAGGGCCATTATCAAGGAAGCCTTTCCAGAAGCGATCGTATTCACGGCTTTAAATGGTCCTACAGGAATTGAACTTGCCATTGCCAACGATCCTGATGTAATTCTATTGGATATAATTATGCCCGACATTGATGGGTTTGAAGTGTGTCGACAGCTGAAGCAGGATGAAAAGGTACACGACATTCCGGTGGTTTTTCTCACAGCTATCAAAGGCGACAAAGAAAACCGTATCAAAGCCCTAGAAGCAGGTGCTGAGGCCTTTCTTGCCAAACCGATTGACGAAACGGAACTTACTGCCCAGATCAGGGCGATGATAAAAATAAAGATTGCCAATGAACAGAAACGCGATGAAAAGGTTAGGCTCAAAAGACTTGTAGCCGAACGTACCCACAAACTTGAGCTAAGCCAGATTGAAAGCATGCAAAGGCTTGAGGAACTGAAAGCAGAAATTGAGGTGCGTAGAAAAACAGAGGAGGCTTTGCGGATAAGTGAAACTCGTTTAAAGGATGCACAAAGACTCTCCCAAACCGGTAGTTTCCATTATGATGCCCAAAACGATCAATCGTGGTGGTCAGATGAACTTTATCGGCTCTATGGACTAGAGCCTGATACCAGACCCTTGAGTTTGGCTGAAGTGCATGCCTTTACACATCCCGCGGACAATAATACAGGGACAGAAATGATCCGACATTCGATCGAAAGGAATGATGCAGTTGAAAATGAATATCGGATTATTAGGAGCGATGGCTCCATACGATACCATCAAAGCATTTCACGTGTTACAGTGGATGAAAATAATCAAGTGATTGCAATTGATGCCACAATTCAAGATATTACTGATCGGCGGTTGTCAGAAGAAAATCTTGCAAAGAATAATAGACTTTTGCAAGATATGATGGATAACAGTTCATCATTGATTTATATAACTGATACCCAAGGAAAGTTTATGTCAGTGAACCGGCATTTTTCCAAGCTATTTAAAAGAACCAAAGAGGAGGTTGTTGGGCGCAGGAGAGATTCATTTCTCCCCAAAGAATTGGCCATGCAGCATGATTTAAATGACCGTGAAGTGGTGAATGAACGTCAGGCAATTTCATTTGAAGAAGAGAATGAGGAATCTGATGGGAAACATCAATACTTTACTGTAAAGTTTCCTTTGCTGGATAGTCAGGACAACCTTTATGGCATTGCTGGGATTTCGACCGATATCACAGCCCATCGTCAGGTTGAACAGAACTATCAAACCCTTTTCCGCGAAATGATTGATGCCTTCGCTTTACATGAGATTATTCTCGACAATCAGAATCAACCGATTGATTACCGCTTTCTGGTTGTCAATCCTGCTTTCGAAAATCACACTGGACTGAAGGCTTTAGACATCATTGGCAAGAGCATTTTGGAAATCTTACCTGAAACAGAATGGCATTGGATTGAAACTTATGGCAAAGTGACATTAAGCGGTGAACCTGTTTTCTTTGAGAACTATTCAAAAGCATTGAATAAATATTTTGAAGTAAAAGCCTTCAGATCTGCACCCAATCAGTTTGTGACCATCTTCTCTGATATTACGGAGCGTAAGCTGAATGAAAAGTCGTTAAAAGAAAGCAATGAACTCAATGTTTCTTTATTGAAGACCATCCCTTTCGGAATGAATATTGTGGATGAAGAGGGCAATGTTCTGTTCCAGAGTAAAAATTTCGAACAGCTTTTTGGGAATCAAGCAATTGGTAAAAAATGCTGGGATCTTTATCGGGATGATCAATGTCAGTGTTCGGATTGTCCTTTATATGGAGGAATAGATATTGGAAAGACTGATCTTTATGAATCCCATGGTGTTTTGGGTGGAAAAACATTCCAGATAAGTCATACGGGCATGATCTTCCATGGAAAGAAGGCGATGTTAGAGATATTTCAAGATATTTCGGAAAAGAAAGCGGCTGAGATTGAGTTGATCGTTGCCAAAGAAAAAGCGGAAGAAAGCGATCGCCTGAAATCGGCCTTTCTTGCCAATATGAGTCACGAGATCCGCACTCCGCTTAACAGCATCATCGGGTTTTCCGATCTGTTGCTGGATCCTTTTTATGAATCGGACCAACATGCTGAATTTGCCGGTTTAATTAAAAAGAACGGCAATAACCTGCTTTCAATTATCAACGACATCATGGATATCGCCAAAATTGAAGCAGGCCATGTTCCTGTCAAAAAGCATGTGTTTTCTGTCAATCAATTGCTGGTCGATACTTATAAGAACTGTTCGTTTAAGGCGCAGGAGAAAGAAATTGAATTAAGGCTTGATCAGTCAAACCTTAAAAAGGAAATTTTTATTGAAAGTGATGAAACCAAACTCAGACAGGTTTTAGTCAATTGTGTAGGCAATGCTATTAAATTTACTGAAAAGGGATTTGTAGAGATAGGAATTATATTGGAAGGTGAGTTTATTGAATTTCATGTAAAAGACACGGGAATCGGTATTCCTGATGAATTCCATGAGCAGATATTTGAACGTTTCCGACAAGTTGATACAGGAAATACCCGGAAATATGGCGGAACCGGTTTGGGGCTTCCTATTTCCAAATGCCTGATTGAGTTGTTGGGGGGTATCATCTGGATGGAATCTGAAAAGGGAAAAGGGTCTACTTTCTATTTTAAAATACCCATTAAATTGGATCATTCACAGAATAAGGAATCAAGAAACGAGGCCATTTATTCTTAATCGACCCTTTAAAGCCAAAGACGATGCTGAAAATCCTAACCATCAATGATAACCTTTATAGTTTAACTGCCCTGATCAAGGAGGCCTTTCCAGATTCATTGCTCGATACTGCTTTTAACGGTCAAAGAGGAATTGAACTGGCAATTGCCAAAGATCCGGATGTCATTTTTCTAGATGGGATGATGCCTGAGATGGATGGATTGGACATTTGTCGACAATTGAAGCAAAATATACAGGTACAGGACATCCCGGTGGTTTTTCTTACCGCGCATAAAGAGGACAAGGTTAATCGGATGAAAGCCCTTCAATTGGGGGCAGAAGGATTTCTCAACCAACCAATTGATGCACCCGAACTCATTGCCCTGATCAATGCAATGGTGAAAATAAAATCAGCAAACAGGCAAAAGTATGCTGTTAAAGAGCTTCCTGCATTGGTTATAAATTCGCATGACATCACTGAGCGCAAATTGGCAGATGAGGATCTTCAATTGGCTTTGCGACAATTAGAGTTTCACGAAAATAATTCTCCATTGGCAGTCATTGAATTCAATCATACTTATCAGATTACCAAATGGTCAAAAAAGGCTGAAAATATATTTGGATGGAGGGCTGATGAAGTGCTTGGGAAAAGCATTGACGAATTTCGGTGGGTTCATAAAGACGATACTGAAAGAGTTACAGCCCTCATGGAGGATATGCTCGGCTCTAAGAAAAGAAGCAATAGCCACACCAACCGGAACTATCGAAAGAACGGTTCGGTTATTACCTGCGAGTGGTATAACTCTGCCCTGATTGATTCGAAGGGAAGTCTCATCTCTGTACATTCGCTTGTATTAGATATTACAAAGCGTACCGAGGCAGAAAAGGCCTTGAGTCAAAGCAATGAATTCAACAAATACTTGCTTCACACGATTCCGTTTGCAATGGATATTGTCGATGAAAATGGAAATATTCTTTTTATCAATGAAAAATTGGAAATGGAAACGGGTATGGACGTCATTGGTAAAAAATGTTGGAGTCTTTATCGGGATGATAAGACCAAGTGCATCAATTGCCCCATGATTTTTGGTGTTGAAACCGGAGTAACTAAGATAATTGAAACACAGGATGTTTTTGGGGGAAAGACATTTCAGATCAGTCATACGGGTATGATATTCCATGGAAAGAAAGCTGTGCTTGAAATATTTCAGGACATTACAGCTCGCAGACAGATTGAATCAGAGCTTATTAAGGCCAAAGAAAAGGCAGAGGAAAATGACCTGCTCAAAACTTCTTTTCTGGCAAATATGAGCCATGAAATCCGTACCCCCCTGAACAGCATCATCGGTTTTTCGGAATTGCTGACCGATCCAGACTATGACCCTTCCCGGCAATTTCATATTGCCCGCATGATTTACTTCAGTGGGAATAATCTACTGACAATTATTAACAACATTCTGGAAATCTCAGAAATCGAAACCGGCCAGGTTCATGTAACCAAAGAACGCTTTAATGTCAATCAGTTAATTTTCAAAGTGCAAAAGGAATTCTTGTTTAAGTCCATTGAAAAGGGAATTGAATTGAGTCTTGATCCTTCAAATCCGGATAAGAACGTGTTTATGGAAGGTGATCAGGTTAAAACGAGTCGTATTTTGGGTAATTTTGTGAACAATGCCTTGAAATTTACCAAAATGGGTTCCATAACGATAGGTTTCAAAACCACCGGAGATTTCATTCAATTTTCTGTTGAAGACACTGGAATTGGGATACCGGAGCAATACCACAGTCAAGTCTTCGAACGATTCCGTCAGGTTGAGCCAGCTAATACCAGAAAATACGGGGGCAATGGATTGGGATTGGCCATATCCAGAGGTCTGGTTGAGATATTGGGTGGAAGAATCTGGATGGAATCGAAAGAGGGTAAAGGATCGACGTTCTATTTTACCATACCGATCAGATAAAACTTCTCGCTTTTTTCTTTAGGCTGCTATTCAAGGCCGAATGAATACCTGGTAATTTTCATTCCAGCAATTGAAGGGCATATAAGTGTAACTTGATGTTTTGGTGAAAAAGGACTGATTCTTCAAAGACCCAGTGCTTAAGCCAAATCTCAGGACCTCATCTATTCAAACCCATGTTGCACAGTTTGCACGATTTGCACGATTTGCATGCTTTACACACCTGGTTGTTTTATTTGATCAAGTTCAATATTTTGTAATTTTTGAGAAGGGAAAAGGAGAAAAGAGAGAAAATGCAAACCATGCAAACCATGCAAAGCGTGCAAATCGTGCAAATCGTGCAAAACGTGCAAAGTGCTCATTAAAGGAAGGAATCGTGGTCATTTGTGGAATCCTACAGGTAAATTGATTTATTCCTATAGAAGTCAAAACGTCATAGCGAGGTTATCCAATGGGAGAAGTCGGAAATAGGTTCACGGCCAGTCAACTTTTTTAAAACGGCTTCTTTTTAAAAGCGTAGCTTATATCCAACGTAGTCATATAAGGTAAGGTGCGACACCGGAATAGGTGTTTAAAACAACCAAGCATTGGGTACGACTCAATGAAAATGCCATGAATTGACCATTTGGGAGTCAGTGGTTGAATGATTCCAAACGTTATTTTCCCAATGCTTTCCCTCAGTTAACTTTAAGTTTACAATGGAGGAATGGTCCAATGAACTGGCAGTCAGAAGTGAAATGAATCTATCGGGATTTAAGCCCAGAAAAATGATGATATAACTTGCAAACGATGAAAAGGGCTCTATCTTTGCAGCCGCTAAACAGGGAAGCAAAACAGGCTGAACTATCAGGCGAAAAGTTCTTTAAGTGATTGTAATGCAATGGTTTGAATTGAATTGGAAAATAGTTTTAAAAACATTTGGAAGATTCAAAAAAAGGGTATTTCTTTGCAGCCGCTTTCAACGGAAAGCCTTCTACTGGAAACAGTAGCTTGAAGTTGAAATGGTGAACAAGGGATAGAAAATAAAAAACAAAAAAACCTTTGAAAAGGTTAGGAAGTTTGGAAATGGCCATTACCTTTGCAGCCGCTAAAACAAACAAGTTCATCGACAGAAACTGGGTCAGGCAAAGGAAAGCGGGAAGAAAAAATATCCGGAAAGTTTCACAATTTTCTTGGAAATTAAAAAAGGCTTCTTATCTTTGCACCCCGCTTAAACGGATACTGGGTTTAACAGTAAAAGTGAAAGAGCGAAAAGATGAATTAAGAGTTCATAAGAGATTGAAACTTGCAGACAGGGAAGGCACTTCGGTAAGAGGGGAAGCCGGATAGGAGAAGCAATAAAAATATAATGAAGGGGATTTGAAAAGATCCGCACAAAGAGTTCATTGAAAATATTGGGAAAAAGGAAAAACAAAAATTAGGACAAAAAGACGCAAAGAGTTTTTATTATTTTGAGAGTTGAAGTCTGTAGAGCTGGAAAAACATTTAACTTTTTAATTACAACGAAGAGTTTGATC
>DASXUZ010000243.1:0-3334 GCA_036504555.1 Prolixibacteraceae bacterium
CAAAAGAAAAATCTTCCATTACCAAAATCTCATTTGCCTGTGCTTTGTAAGTCAGTGCTGATTTACGTGCAAGCTCTTTGAGCTTTTTGTTCAGTTTAAAACTGTAGTCCCTTGGCTGAGGCCCAAAAATACGACCACCACCACGGATTGTTCCAGATTTTCTGCTACCTGCACGCGCTCCGCCTGTACCTTTTTGACGTTTGATCTTACGGGTTGATCCCGCAATTTCACCACGGTCTTTAGCTTTGTGTGTACCCTGACGTTGATTGGCCAGGTATTGCTTCACGTCGAGATAAATCGCGTGATCATTAGGCTCCACCGCGTAGATTTCGGTATTCAGTTCTACGTTTCTTCCGGTTTCCTGCCCTGCTTTGTTGAAGACTGCGATTTCCATTACTTCAAGAGAATTAAGTATGAACCATTAGCTCCAGGTACGGAACCTTTTACAATCACAAGGTTATTCTCAGGTATAACTTTCAAAACTTCGATGTTCTGAACAGTTATTTTAACACCTCCCATACGTCCCGCCATGCGCATTCCTTTGAAAACGCGTGATGGATATGATGAAGCACCAATAGATCCCGGAGCACGTAACCTGTTGTGCTGACCGTGTGTGCTTTCGCCTACACCACCAAAACCGTGGCGACGAACAACACCCTGAAATCCTTTACCTTTCGAAATCCCTGAGATATCGATAAAACTTGATGGCTCGAACATATCCGCTGTAATGATATCTCCAAGTTTCACATCACCTCCGAAATCGTCGAATTCGACAAGTTTCTTTTTCGGAGTAGTACCGGCCTTTTTAAAATGGCCGATCTCTGGCTTCGTCGCATGCTTTTCTTTCTTTTCCAGAAAGCCTAACTGAACCGCTTCATAACCATCTTTTTCAATGGTACGAATCTGCGATACAGTACATGGACCTGCCTCAATCACAGTGCATGGGATGTTTCTCCCCTCAACACTGAATACGGAAGTCATTCCGATTTTTTTTCCAATTAATCCTGGCATTTTTTACTGATTAAGCAGTTTAAATTTAAACTTTGATTTCTACCTCAACACCACTTGGCAACTCAAGTTTCATAAGGGCGTCGATCGTTTTAGCTGTGGAACTGTAAATATCGATTAACCTCTTGTAAGAAGATAATTCGAATTGCTCCCTCGATTTTTTGTTTACAAATGTTGACCGCAATACAGTAAAAATTCTCCGGTGTGTTGGAAGTGGAATTGGTCCGCTTACAATAGCTCCGGTAGTCTTCACTGTTTTGACAATCTTCTCGGCCGATTTATCAACCAAGTTGTGATCGTAGGATTTCAGTTTGATCCTGATTCTTTGACTCATGATAAGAACGTATTTTAATTGTGATGATTATAACAATTCAGTTCTGCCTTTAACACCTTCAAGAACTGCCAAGGCGATATTTTTCGGTACTTCAGCGTAATGCGAAAACTCCATCGTGGAGGTAGCGCGACCTGAGGACAATGTACGTAATGTAGTTACATACCCGAACTGCTCGGCAAGCGGCACCAAAGCCTTGATAACGCGGGCTCCAAATTTGGAATCCATGCTTTCAACGTGACCACGCCGACGGTTAAGGTCGGAAACAATATCACCCATGTAATCATCCGGAGTTACGACTTCTACTTTCATAATAGGCTCAAGCAAGACAGGTTTTGCCTTGGAAGCAGCGCTTCTGAAAGCTTGTTTCGCGCAAAGCTCAAATGAGAGCGCATCGGAGTCAACCGGGTGGAACGATCCGTCTACCAATGTAACTTTCAGGTTTTCAATCTTAAATCCTGCAAGTGGTCCATTGTTAAGCGATTCTTTGAAACCTTTTTCAACAGCAGGAATAAATTCGCGTGGAATTGTTCCCCCTTTGATACTATCTACAAACTGAAGACCTGTAACGCCTTCGTCAACCGGACCAACTTTAACGCTGATGTCAGCAAACTTACCGCGACCCCCTGTTTGTTTCTTAAATACTTCACGAAGTTCAACCTCTTTGGTAATCGCTTCCTTGTACGCAACCTGGGGAGCACCTTGGTTACATTCAACCTTGAATTCACGTTTCAGACGATCGACGATAATTTCAAGGTGAAGTTCACCCATACCGCGAATAACGGTCTGACCGCTGTCTTCATCAGTTCTAACCTGGAAGGTTGGATCCTCTTCGGCCAGTTTTTGTAATCCGTTTGATAATTTATCAATATCGTTCTGAGTTTTAGGCTCAATTGCAATACCAATAACCGGTTCCGGGAAAGTCATCGATTCAAGAATAATCGGATGGTCAAGACTACAAAGTGTATCACCGGTACGAATATCTTTGAAACCAACGGCAGCACAAATATCACCAGCTTCGATCACATCGCGTGGCTGTTGTTTATTTGCATGCATCTGGAACAAACGCGAAATACGTTCCTTTTTACCTGTACGCATGTTTAATACATACGAACCTGCATCAATCTTACCCGAATAAACACGTATAAAACATAAGCGTCCTACGAATGGGTCAGTTGCAATTTTGAAAGCCAAAGCTGCAAGCGGCTGATCAACCGAAGGTTTACGTTCCATTAGTTCGCCAGTATCAGGATTTTTTCCTTCAATTGAACCAATGTCAAGCGGATTTGGTAAATATGCGCAAACTGCATCAAGCAAAGTTTGAACTCCTTTATTCTTAAAGGCCGAACCACAAAGCATCGGAATAATCGCGCCTGTGATAGTAGCTTGTCTGATTACTGCAATAAGCTCGTCAACGGTGATGCTGTCAGAATCTGCAAAGAATTTTTCCATAAGGACTTCATCCTGCTCTGCAACTGATTCAACCATTTTATCACGCCATTCGCGCGATATTTCGAGCATATCTTCAGGAATTTCCGAAATATCGTACTCAGCTCCCATGGCTTCATTATGCCAGTAGAGTGCTTTCATACGGATAAGATCAATAACTCCCTTGAAATTTTCTTCAGCCCCGATTGGAAGCTGGATTGGAACGGGGTTTGCGCCAAGCTTTTCTTTGATGTCGTTGTAGACACGGTAGAAGTCGGCACCCGCACGGTCCATTTTATTTATAAACGCAATTTTTGGTACGCCATATTTCTCAGCCTGACGCCAAACAGTTTCAGACTGCGCTTCTACGCCACCAACGGCGCAAAACGTAGCAACTGCACCATCGAGTACCCTTAACGAACGTTCAACCTCAACTGTGAAGTCAACGTGCCCTGGGGTATCAATAATGTTGATCTGATGGACAATATCATTATACTTCCATTCTGTGAATGTAGCAGCAGAAGTAATTGTGATACCGCGCTCCTGTTCCTGTGCCATCCAGTCCAT
>DASXUZ010000244.1:0-16282 GCA_036504555.1 Prolixibacteraceae bacterium
TGGCTGGCTGAACCTAAAAGATTCAATTCCATAGTTGACCAACATTTTAATGTTCTCCACCTGGATGATTTGGTCCCACATAAATGGGAGCAACGACAAGGTCAAATATCCGTGGGCGATGGTACTTCCAAAAGCCCCTTCTCTTGCCGCCCTCTCACCATCGACATGAATCCACTGATGATCAAAAGTAGCATCTGCAAATTTGTTGATCTGATCCTGGGTAACGGTCATATATTCTGAGACCCCCAGTTCTTGTCCAACATATCTTTCAAACTCTTGGTGACTCCTGATAATCAACTTTTCCATGGTCGGGTAAAGTATAGATACGTTTTTAGTTTATTATTTTGGATCGTAAGCCCATTTCAGGTAAATGGTGCCCCAGGTAAATCCTGCCCCAAAAGCCACCAGAATGATATTGTCACCCTTTTTCAACTGATTTTCATAGTCATACAAACAAAGCGGGATGGTCGCGGCTGTGGTATTTCCATAATTCTGAATGTTAACCATTACCTTGTCCTTGTCGATTCCCATTCTGCGTCCAACGGCATCAATGATCCTCATGTTGGCCTGATGTGGAACCAGCCAGGTCAGGTCAGCAGATGAAATATGATGTTTTTGCATCATTTCAGAAGCCACATCAGCCATATTGGATACGGCTGTCTTGAAAACTGTTTGTCCTTCCTGGTAGATAAAGTGCTCATCATTATTGATGGTTTCATAAGAAGCCGGTTTCAACGATCCACCGCTTTTAATCTGTAGGAACTGTGCCCCTGCACCATCGACCCGATTGATGTGATCAATCACACCCACATCTTCGGTAGTTGGCTCCAGCAAAACGGCTGCCGCACCATCGCCAAACAATGGACAGGTGGCCCGGTCCTTGTAATTGGTAACAGAGGACATCATATCAGCCCCTAATACAATTACCTTTTTATACTGACCGCTTTCAATAAATTTAGCCCCTGTTGTCAAGCCATAAACGAATCCAGAACAGGCAGCAGTAAGATCAAAGCTCCAGGCGTTCACCAATCCTGCCTTGAAGTTAATCAGATTGGCAGTTGCAGGAAGTGGATTATCGGGAGTCATGGTGGCACAAATCAACAATTCAATTTCTTCAGGTTTTGTCCCCGTTTTTTCAAGTAGTTCCTTGATCGCAGCCACTCCCATGTCAGAGGTAGCCAACCCGTCTTCTTTCAAAATACGGCGTTCTTTTATGCCAATACGCTGCATGATCCATTCATCGGAAGTTTCCACCAGTTGACTAATCTCCTCATTGGTCATACGATACTCTGGGAGAAATGCTCCAATGCCTGTTATTGCAGCACGAATATTACTCATATATAGAAAATTTTTTATCAAATTTATCTGCTAAATCCGTGGAATTTATCCAATAGATCAACAAATTAAATTATAAATTCGGAAAATTAAATGCGGCGCAAGATAGAATGAAAAAAATCAAAAAGCAAAATAAAAGCAGGCAAAAGCAGCCTAACTCCTTTTAAAACAATCAATTAAATTGTTCGAATTATTCAAATGGGAGAGAATAAAAATGATCAGAAAAATTGAATTTTTCTGATCATAATCGGACAGTTATTAAACCGTTACGTCTTTTTCGATTGCCAACTTACCTCTGTAATATCCACATTCGTTACAAACAGTATGATATTTTACAGTGGTACCACAATTAGAACAAGCAGCCAATGTTGCAGGTATCGCTTTGTAATGTGTTCTTCTTTTGTCTCTGCGGGCTTTTGAAACCCTGTGCTTAGGATGTGCCATCTTAACTTATTTTTTATTCGTTATCTAATAATTTCTTTAAATCCTTCCAAACAGGGTTGCTTTCTTCCTTTTCCCTGACAACATATTTGTTCAACTTTTCAATCATTTCCGGGTCACAAGTTGAATTCCCATTTTCATCATCGGGATGAACTTTCTTGATCGGAATGGCCAAACAGATAAATTCATAGATCAATTGAGCCACGTTCAGTTGATATTCATTGGTACTGACCCAAATTAAATCATCGCCTTCAGCACTCTCTTTTTCGCCCAAACGAACAAAAATCCGCTCCCTGCTTTCAATGGGCTGATCGTACAACTCCAGGCAACGATCACATTGAACCCGAACAGTTCCCTTTAAATCAAACCAAAAGGTCATCAGCGAACTCTGTTTATCCAAGGTTAAACATACATTCACCTTGCCCTGATCAACAACGCCCCCGTCAAACTCTGCCAAGAATTTGCCGTCGATTTCGTATTCAAAAATATGCTTCCCAATCGAAAGCCCTTTGAATGCAATGTTATAGTGTGATAGAATGCTCATTGCCTTAAAAAAGTTTTGCAAAAGTATAAAAAATACCCAAACGCAAAAAATATATTGATTTTTTTAACATTGTTTCTTTCTAAAAAAGCCTGTACCCAACAATTTATTCATTATCAATATTTTAGTTAACTACAGCCTGTTAATAAGTTATCCCTTCTGAAGAATAATCCGAAAGGTAGTCCCTTTATTGATTTCTGACTGTTTCAAAAATATTTTCCCTTTGTGATAGTTTTCCACAATTCGCTTGGCCAGTGAAAGGCCTAAACCCCACCCTCTTTTCTTGGTGGTAAAGCCCGGTTGAAAAACCGTCTTGTGATAGCTTTTCGAAATTCCCTTTCCCGTATCTGCCACATCAATCATGACCTGGTCTCCTTTTTCCAGGAGCGAAATTTGAATGGTACCAATGTTGTTCATCGCATCAATGGCGTTCTTGCATAGGTTCTCAATGACCCAGGTGAAGAGCGAAGCGTTTAATGGCACTTCATATTTTGCTTGCTCATCAAAATCCAGGATGAACTTCACTTTCAATGAGGAACGCGTTTTCAGGTATGATACCGTCGAGCGGATTGTTTCTGCCACATCCGTTTTGACCAGTTCTGGCACTGAGCCAATCTTGGAAAAGCGCTCAGTTATTTTTTCAAGCCGCTGGGTGTCCTTTTCAAATTCCTCAATCAGGGCAGGATCTATATTTTGCATTTTCAGCAATTCCACCCATGCCATCAAGGACGATATGGGGGTTCCGAGCTGGTGAGCCGTCTCTTTTGACATACCTACCCAAACCTGGTTTTGCTCAGCATTTCTCGAAGAACTGAAGGCCACATAAGCCACAAATATGAATAAAAATACCACTGCAAACTGAATCAGCGGGTAATATTTCAAATTCTCAAGCAAAATGGAATCCCGGTAATGCAGGTATTGAGTCTCCGTTTCGGAAATAGAAATGATGATGGGCGCGTTTTCCTCCTTCATCTTCTTCAATTCCCTGGCCAAAACTTTCGCCTTATTTTCAGCCGTATAGGCGATGTTCTTTTCTTCCAGAATATTATCCAGACTATCGGTTGTAATGATAGGAATGGAGGTATTCCTTTTAATTATATCGGCCAGAAATGTAATATCCTGGTTGGAATTGATATCCGTGTTGATCAGCTTTTGAGTGGCTTCGGCCCATAATTCCACATTTTTGCGCTCTTCAATGGCCATTTTATTGACCAGCCAATTGGTATACAGAAAGGAGCCAATACCAATGGTGACTGCCAAAAGTAGCAACAATATTTTCCAACGGCGTTTCTTAAAGTAAAAGTCCAAAATGAAAATGTTTAATAATGATGCCTGTTAAACGAATTGTCCATTTAAAAAGTATTCGCTCCTTTATTCTTTTAGCATAAAAGTTTTAATGGTTTGATAAATTCCTTGCTGATCCAGATGATATTCCCGGTACAATTCCTCCGGGGTACCCTGATCGATAAACTTATCGGGTATTCCAATCCGCTTCAAATGAACCGAATACTGGTGATCGGTCATAAATTCACCAACGGCACTCCCGAATCCTCCCTGCAAAACACCCTCTTCCAGGGTGACCACATGGGTATATTTCTTGAAAACCGAATGCAGGGCTTCCTCATCCAACGGTTTGGCAAACCGCATATCGTAATGCGCTGCCCGAATTCCATCCTTTTGAAGCATACTGACCACTCGGCTCGTTGGAATGCCAATAGTGCCAATTGACAGGATAGCGACATCAGAGCCTTCAGAAAGACGCCTGCTTTGGCCAATTGGAATGGCCTCCATGGGCTGTTGCCAATCCACCACACTGCCACATCCCCGCGGATAACGAATCGAGAAAGGCCCGTGATTTTCATTCTGGGCCGTAAACATCAGATTGCGCAATTCAAGTTCGTCCATTGGGGCAGAAACAATCATGTTGGGAATGGAACGCATGAAGGCGATATCGAATATCCCGTGATGGGTAGCCCCGTCAGATCCTACCAAACCCCCGCGGTCGAGACAAAAAACAACCTGCAGATTCTGTATGGCCACATCATGAATGATCTGGTCATAGGCCCTTTGCATAAATGTGGAGTAAATGTTGCAAAACGGAAGCATCCCCTGGATGGCCAGACCTGCAGAGAAGGTAACGGCATGCTGTTCAGCAATTCCTACATCAAATACCCGGTGAGGCATTTTCTCCATCATCATATTCAGTGAACAACCTGTTGGCATGGCCGGTGTAATGGCCACAATCCTATCATTCTTCTCGGCCAGTTCAATGATGGTGTGGCCAAATACATTCTGAAATTTAGGGGGCTTATTAACCAGGCATTCACAATCCAGGAATTCACCCGTTATTTTATTAAACTTCCCAGGGGCATGGTATTCAGTTTGATACAGCTCTGCCAACTTGAATCCTTTCCCCTTTTTGGTGATCACATGCAGGAGCTTGGGACCCGGTATCGTACTTAAACTGGCAAGCACTTCGGTAAGATACACCACATTGTGTCCGTCAACAGGGCCAAAATAACGTAGGCCAAGTCCTTCAAACAAATTCGACTGTTTGAGTAGCATGGACTTTAAGGCTGTTTCGGTTTTTTGAACCAGGCGTCGTGCCTTGGGTCCAAAACCATTGAGTTTTCCCAACCCATCCCAAATCTCGCGCTTCAGTCGGTTGTAAGTCTGCGATTTTGAAATCTTCAGCAAATAGTTGCTCATTCCCCCTACGTTGGGATCGATGGCCATATTGTTATCGTTCAGGATTACCAGCAGGTCCGAATTGTTGACTGCCGCGTTGTTGAGGCCTTCAAAAGCCATTCCACCCGACATGGCCCCGTCACCGATGATCGCTACAATTTTGCGCTCCTTTTCATTTTTCAGCTTTGATGCAACGGCCATCCCCAATGCTGCTGAGATCGATGTACTCGAATGTCCCACACCAAAAGAATCGTAAATACTTTCCGATGGTTTTGGGAATCCGCTGATCCCTTTGTATTTTCGGTTGGAATGAAACCTGGCTTTTCGTCCGGTCAATATTTTATGCCCATAGGCCTGGTGACCCACGTCCCAAACCAATAAATCATACGGGGTTTTAAAAACATAGTGGAGGGCAACCGACAGTTCAACAACTCCAAGACTAGCCCCAAGATGCCCCGGATTGGTTGAAACTGCATCTATAATGTAGCTCCTGAGCTCATCACAAACCTGCGGCAACTGATCAATTTTCAACTTTCTAAGTTCGGAAGGATCATCAATCTGATCCAATAGACTTCCAGTATCTTCAACCATCAACTATCAATTTTGAATTCAAATATACAACTAATGAACCGTTCTGTGACACTACCCGAAATTCAAAACATTTCTCCTGGCTGAATCATAAACACTCCACTGGCTTTCAACTTTCATTTTCCCGGGCCTTCGTCCCTCACTTCCATTCCATCCATAGGCCCTGCAAAGTTCTATATTTAGACGAATTAAAAATACATACCCTCAAAAATTTGTTGAATGATCCTCTGCACCGATCAATTGACGTCAGTAACCGACTATCGCTGAAGATCCAGAATTATTTGATGACTTTAATTTTTATATTTTGAAATTGTGCCAAGCCGCCATGGTCCTGCAGGCCGATCTGACCTTTTTTGGCCATTCCGTAATATGGAAAGTCTTTCCATTTCCCCTTTTCCTTGCGCAATTTCCAATCGGCATCCCATAAATGATAGTCCACCACCTTGACCCCATTCAGGAAATGCTGAACATGATCTCCCTCCACGATAATCAGGGTTTGATTCCATTGGTCCAGATCTTTAACCACTGCATTCTGGGGGGCGTACATGGCATAATCGGCTCCCGAATATTGGTCATCATGCAATTTGTCCGGCCAGCCTCTGTCGTCGATCAACTGGTATTCAGGTGCTGATTCATAAATGGCCTTGCCCAGCTTTTCATTCACATGGTAAAAGACACCACTGTTGCTCTGAGGGGCCACTTTCCATTCCAGGTACAGCTGAAAATTCTGGAACTTTTCACGGGTCACAATGTCCCCTCCATGATCGCTGCCTACTCCTGAATTATTGAGAACGCCATCAATTATTTTCCATCCTGTGATTTCTTTTCCTTGAAATTTTTTCCATCCATCCAGGTTATTGCCGTTAAAAAGCAAGCGCCAGCCTTCCTTCTTTTCCTTTTCCGTTAAGCGATTGATCAGTCCTTCCTGCGACAGTACACTGAATGAAACTGCCAAACATACAAATAGAAATACTATCTTTTTCATATACAATAATTTAGGCATTAATATTTTACGGTTAATTAACCCATGAACTTACGAACTTTATTTGAAACCAACAAGTTTGAAGCTGGGAAAAACAAGGTATCCAGCAAAAGTATGGTGCAAATCCTAGAATAAAATGAAAAATTAAAAATATTTGATCCCTAAATAAAACTTTAAGCTTCCAACGTTCGTTTAATAAGCAGAAAGCTTTGGAGACTTTTGATCTACTATTTACTAATTTTTGGAACAATGGCTTTTGTAACCGTTAAGATAAATAATAATTCTACACGAGGCAAGCACCTGATTGCCTTGCTTTCAGATATGTCTAGATATGGAAATGATATCCAACTTGAGGAAATGCCCTACGATGAAACCCTCATGGAATACCGTGAAACGCATTTAAAACAAAGATTCAGGGAAGAGGAGTCGGACGATCTGTTTAATCGGTTGCATGCTTAACTCAGGGATCTTCAAATTGGGGGTAGATAGATGATCGGTGCGGCAATGTTTGGATCTGCACTATTTCCACAATCACTTTCAGAGCGCCTTCCCTTGTAACGATCTGCATCGTGAACTTCAGACAAAGGATAAAAGCAGAAAATATGAATTGGACCCTTGGCTATAAAAAAAATTGAGACGGCTTCAACAAGCCGCCTCAAAGCCATGAAAACAATTAAACAATGTTCAGAAAACAGAAAACTAGAAACAATTATATCGTTAAAACCTCCACGTTCTTCTCGTCGAGCATTTTGTCTACTTTTTTGCTGAAATCAGTAATTAAATTCTGTACTTCATCAGCGGCATCTTTTTCAAGATCTTCAGAAAGACCGTCCTTGAGTAATTTTTTCAAACTATCGTTGGCATCCTTCCGGGCACTTCTTAAACTTATCTTGGCAATCTCACCTTCCTTATTGACCGTTTTCACCATTTCCTTGCGGCGTTGTTCGGTGGGTGCCGGTACATTGATCCGAATGATCTCTCCGTTGTTATCGGGGTTGAAACCAAGATTCGAATTGATGATCGCCTTCTCGATGGGATGAATCATCGGCTTTTCCCAGGGCTGAACCACAATGGTACGTGCATCGGGGGTGCTGATATTTGATACCTGTGAAATTGGAACCATACTTCCGTAATAATTCACCACAACGGTGTCCAACATTCGGGGGGAAGCTTTTCCGGCACGGATATGAACCAACTCCTTGTCGAGATGGGCCAATGCGTTTTCCATTCTTTCCCTGCAAATATCTATGACCATTTGAACCTCTTCTTGCATATGAACTAACTCTTTTGGTTGATTAAAAGTGCTGGCAACAAATATATAAAAATTAAAAGAAAATAGAAATATTAATAATTTTTAATTAAAAATAACAATTTGGCTCAGCGATGAACATAGGTCCCAATGTTTTGACCTTCTATTACTTTTTTCAGATTTCCGTTGACATCCATGTTAAAAACGATGATCGGAAGGTTATTTTCTTTACACATGGCCGTGGCCGTTAGGTCCATGACTTTCAGACCACGCTGGTAGATCTCGTCAAAGGAGATGTCTTCAAACTTAACAGCCGATGGATCTTTCTCAGGATCGGCCGTGTAAATGCCATCTACACGCGTTCCTTTCAGCATCACATCTGCCTCAATTTCAATTCCCCGCAACGATGAGCCCGTATCGGTTGTAAAATAAGGGTTTCCCGTACCGGCCGAAAAAATGGCCACATCGCCCTGTTCCAATACTTCGATGGCCCGGTCCTTTGAATAAAATTCCCCAATGGGTTCCATCCGAATGGCCGTCAGCACGTGTGATTTGCAACCCACAGCCCGAAGGGCCGAATTTAAGGCCAGGCTGTTGATCACCGTGGCCAGCATTCCCATCTGGTCGCCTTTCACACGGTCAAATCCCTTGTTGGCTCCGGTCAGTCCCCTGAAAATATTCCCACCCCCGATGACAATCCCGATCTGAACTCCCAAGTCGGCAATCTCTTTGATCTGGTGGGCATATTCCATCAATCGCTGCTGATCGATTCCGTATTGCTGTTGGCCCATGAGCGATTCACCGCTCAGCTTTAACAGAATTCGTTTAAACTTTGGCATAAGGTAATTTTTCAGCAAAAGTAAATTAAAAGTTTAAATCGTGCTGAAAAATCACAATTATCCTCAGAATTTAAGGTTGAATCCCACGCCAAAGATCTCTTTAAACTGCAGCCTCGGGCCTCTTTTCTCGATCACCCCATCGTTGTTGTCATCAATGGCAATTTTAATGTCATCATCATAAATCATGTTGGTAATGAGAACGGCCGACAGGTAATCGTTGATTTTCATGTTAATAAGTACATCCCAGTTGACATCGATGTTTTCAGGGTTATTCGTATAGGAGGAGAACAAATCGAGCTTGCTGTTCAGGCTTACATTCTTCATCAGCCCGGTTTTAAGTTCCACTTTTACAAACGAACCCACTTCCGTGCGGATGGTTTTACCAGGGTCGACCCCAAAAGCACCCTGGGCCGACAGCACATCATCGGTGACAATGGTCATTTTCCCAGTCAGGGGCGAAACAAAGATGGACCAGGCTTTGTTGGGCTTGTAATCCAGACCCAGGGAAAGGGTCACATATCCCGGAGACAAGAACCGTGAGATGGCATCCTCGTAATTGGGATCCTTGTAACCGGGGGCAAATTGGGTCTTGAAGTTAAAAAGGGCTGAATAATACAGTTTCTCTGTTTTTTTGATTCCCAATTTGGAATTCAAATCAATGCGGTCGTCCGATTTGACCGAATGCCTGTTTTCTTCCTTGATCACTCCATAACCCATATCCAGGCTGTTTTCCCACAGCAGGTTGTCCTTTTTGTAAATGCCGAAGATATTAAATATTCCCACCCCAGCATTCGAACTGCGACCTCCCGCAGCCCAGTTGGTGATCGATACCTGCGAGAAATTAAGGGAGATCATACCTCCCACTTTCCATGTTTTGAGGGTATCCAGCTTTTCCTGTGAGTACATGGTGAACGGAATCAGCAGGAGAAAAAGTAGACATTTTTTCATGGTTGCCAATTTTAATTTGAAGTATAAATTTAACGAATAAATATGATACTTATCCCTGAAAAATAAGTTTTCTTACCCCCCAGCAAAAAAAAAGGTTTCCAGCAAACTGGAAACCTTTTTTGAAAAAGAACAAACGCCAAGGCAACTTTTACAAGCAACCGGAATAAGCTCTTTTGTTGACAATTTTTAGGGTGTCATCCACCTGTGACAATTCGCTGATTTCACGGTCTTCCAAATGAATTTTAAAAAAGCCCTCCAGGTAATAGACAAAAAGAGCCCAGTCGACCTTGTCAAAATTCAGGTCTTCATCAAAGGAAGCATCCAGCTTGATCTGGTTACGTGGAACACCTGTTTTCCGCAGTACCTTGTACAAGATACGATTCATTGTTTTGTTTTCCATCGTCTTCTGTATTAACTCAACATCATTTTCATTCAAAAATAATTCAAATTGAACGGCCCAAAAGTAAGAAATAAACCCCCAGGCTAGGGTTCAACGGTTCTGAATTGACTTTTAGTAAATATAATTAACGTTTTTTTTAGATTGCCTGCCAACCGAAATATTGACTCAAACATAAAATACTGTTTTAATGCCTGTTACATCTTTTTGTATTCTATTCTAAAGGTAACAATCATTTAATTTTAGCACTCATATCTTCGTTCATTCTTCCACCGGTCAGTTCGGCTGAATGGGTATGATCAAAAAACGAGCCAACTTCTGCAATTTCTTTCCCCAACCTGAAAAAATAAAGAACGTCTCACGGTGTTTTCCAAACTTATTTTGTCAAACCCGTCCATCCGCTATTTGCTCAATTCCAGGTCCAGGAATATCGAATGAGCCAGCGCTTCCCAATTTTTCAATTCCACAGGCCAGGTCTCTTTCGGCCTACTCAGGTATGACAAGGGGCTCAGCCGCTGGGGTCTAGGAAGGGAGCTTGCTTTTTTCGATGGCCTAAATAATTGCAGTCTAGGAAATTACCTTGCTGTGATTTGACTCTTTAGAATCGGCAGAGAATGAGAACCCCTAAAACAAGGTTTCGGCCCATTCTTTTTTCAGAAGGCTATAGACTTCCAGGTCGATGTAAATTTTATTATGCCGTTCGCCACCCCGTTCGATGCCTTCAAAGGAGAAGCCCAGTCGCCGGGGGATGGCGGCACTTGGATGATTTCCCACCCCGCACCTGATCTGCACCCGGTTCATGTCCATGTTACGGAAAGCCAGGTTGACCATTTTTCGAGCTGCGGCCGTAGCAATGCCTTTGCCGGTCATTTTTTCAATCAGCCAGTAGCCAATTTCTATTTTATCATTGATCCGGTCAGCGTCCTTGAACCCGATCAGGCCTGCAAATTCACCTCTGTACCTGATCACATACACCTCGTCGCGACGGGCCGATGGCTTTTCAAGGATGGAGCGTACGAAACGTTCGGTGTCATTGACTTTGTGGGTAAAATCAACAAAGGGAAGCCATTTCTGAAGAAACCGACGGTTTTGGTCAATGGCCGTAAAAATGGCTTGCACATGCGAAAGCGTCAATCTTTCAAGAAACTGGTGGTCGTCTATTATCAGCTTTTCCATGAATGAGAGAATTCAGGTTGATTCATTGAATAGGAGAGCAAAATAAGAATTTTAGATGAAATTTTTGTGTCATTGAATCATGTAAAACTGAAAAGAACCAAATATTTTGTTTTGGTCCTTGCAATAGTGAAGAATCCAGCATCAAAATACAGATTACAACAAGTTCTCTTTTGGGAAGATCGGTTTGAATGATCCATCCAGTGAGGGTATTATTTTATCAACATTTTATAGTATTTTTGTATCAAGTGCCTATGTTTATCAAAAATAACTATCACCATGAACTTACAATATATATTTGATAATAAAGGTAAAACAATTGAGTGATTTATCCCAATCAATGATTGGAAATGCCTGAATAAACTAAAATACCAAAATACATTTAAAATGAAGAAGTTAGCTTTGATTTTCGTTTTTGCAATCCTGCTTGTAAACATGTCATGTGGATTGGCAGAGAATTCAAAAAAGGGACAAAAGGTTCAAATCGCCACTGAATACGGAACCATAAAAATCAAATTGTACGATGAAACTCCCCTGCACCGTGACAATTTCGTAAAATTAACCAGCGAGGGATTTTATACCGACTTGCTTTTCCACCGTGTGATTCAGGGATTTATGGTTCAGGGCGGAGATCCAGAATCCAAAAATGCGGAGCCGGGCAAGATGTTAGGAAGCGGCGACCTGGATTATACGATCCCGGCTGAAATCAATCCAAAGTTCTTTCATCGCAGGGGAGTATTGGCTGCAGCCCGCATGGGAGATCAGGTCAATCCTGAAAAGAGATCATCAGCCTGTCAGTTTTATATTCTCCAGGGAAAGGTATTCAGACTCACTGAACTCGATTCACTGCCAGCGAAATTGGAGGAATCGCGCAAGATGAACATGATGCAGGCAAGGATCACAGCCATTGAACCTGCATTAAATAAATTGGGCATGGAAGGCAAGCAGGATGAACTGAGGGCTAGAATTGATGCCATCCGCGACTCGGTCAGCGCTGAAGCCGCGAAATTGCCCCCTATCAATTTTACGGAAGAGCAAAGGAAGACCTACACCACCGTGGGAGGTTATCCTTCGCTGGATCACAACTACACGATTTTTGGGGAAGTGACCGAAGGCATGGAAGTGATTGATCAGATTGCAAAACAACCTGTAGATCAGCATAGTCGTCCTGAGAAAGACATTAAATTCAGCATTACCCTGTTGAAATAAAGCCGCCTGCTGATGTTCAAACGAATCATTCCTGACCACAATGGTTAATGCCAGGGATGAAGATCGCTGATCAGATTTCAAAAGTAGTGGTGGTCGATTATTTTGGATCTAGAAAGGATATAAGGGTCAAAAAGATCAGGATTCTGGAATAGTTTATTTCGAATCATTATCTTTGCCGCTCAAACACCATAGCATGGACTCAATGTTAGATAAAATCAAACAATTAAAGGCTGAAATCGAACAGGCTTCGGTATCGGCAAAAGAGGAAGTAGAAGAATTACGGATTAAATATATCAGTAAAAAAGGATTGGTTGGGCAGCTGTTTAACGAATTCAAGGATGTCCCAGCCGAGATCAAGAAAGAAGTCGGACAGGCCATCAACGATTTGAAAGAGTTTGCAGTAAACAAGATCAATGAACTGAAAGATAATTTTGAAGCGGCCGATCAGGGTGCTTCAGGTCTGGATCTGACCATGCCCGGCGAACCGATGAAACTCGGAAGCAGGCACCCCTTGTCGATTGTCAAAAATGAAATGATCGACATTTTTACCCGCCTTGGTTTTACCATTGCCGAAGGACCTGAAATTGAAGATGACTGGCATGTATTTTCAGCCTTGAATTTCCCGCCTGAGCATCCTGCCCGCGATATGCAAGACACGTTCTTCATCGAAAAAGATCCCGATGTGCTGCTTCGTACCCATACCTCCAGCGTGCAGATTCGGGTGATGGAAAAGACCCAGCCACCCATCCGGTCAATTTTCCCCGGACGCGTGTTTCGCAACGAGGCCATTTCAGCCCGTTCACATTGCATCTTCCACCAGATCGAAGGCTTGTATGTTGATGAGAATGTATCGTTTGCAGATTTGAAACAAACCCTGTTGTATTTTGCCCGTGAGCTCTTTGGAGAGCAATCACAGATTCGCCTGCGGCCTTCTTATTTCCCGTTCACCGAACCATCGGCTGAAATGGATGTCAGCTGTTCGATTTGCGGCGGTGAAGGCTGTAATGTATGTAAATATACCGGCTGGCTCGAAATCCTGGGTTGTGGCATGGTAGACCCCAATGTACTGGAGGCTTGTAACATCGACAGCAAAAAGTATACCGGTTTTGCCTTCGGCATGGGCATTGAACGCATCACCATGCTCAAATACGGGATCAAGGACATCCGCCACTTCTTTGAGAACGATGTAAGGTTTTTAAAGCAGTTTGATTCAGCGAATTAGGTATCAAAGCCAGGAAGGCTTTATAAGAGTTTTATAAAAATATATAAGTCCCCGTTCCAAATGAACGGGGATTTTTTTTGTAATATCGGAATTTAACCAGGCATTCATATCTATAAGTTATCGAAGATATTGAAGTTATTGAAGATATTGCAAGTAGTATATTTTGGTTCACATCAGTCCAATGGATGTTTAATCCTGTATTGGATCAAGGTCGTGGGTTGGGAGCAAGGAGCGTGAAGTAGGGCGTGATGTGTAAAATGGCCCCTTGCAATATCTTCAATATCTTCGATAACTTCATAAAACCAGGTATTGAATAATTCAATTTTGGTCAATAACAATCCAATTATTTAGAAATCCAGTCTTCTGGGTCGAGTTTTACATTCTCTTTCCAGATTTGGAATTTAAGCACTGTTTTATTGCCATCGTCACTGTCAGTGGCAATGGTACCAATTGTTTGCTTGATACTCACTTTCTGGCCCGATTTGACCTGTATATTGACCAGATTGGAATAGACAGTCAGGAACTTTCCATGGCGGATAATTACAGCCCTGTTGCCCCCACTGATCTCAAAAACACGGCTCACTTCACCGGCGAATACTGAACGGGCGGTAGAACCCTGGGCCGTTGAAATATCAATTCCATTGTTCTGTACCTGGATATTCTTTAAAACCGGATGTTCATGGATCCCAAAGTGATCGGTGATTACGCCCCTATCCACAGGCCATGGGATCCGTCTTTTGTTCTGCTCAAACTGTCCAGAAACCACTTTCTGTTCGGGGGTCATTTCAAATCCCGGTTTGCCGTTGTCTTTTGATTTTTTGACTTCTTCATCAATGATCCGCTGTATTTCGCGGCTTAACTGGGATTCAATGCGTTGCTGTTCCTGCAGCTTCTTTTTAAAATCCCTTTGCTTCTCTTGCAAGGAAGTCAGGTATTTGCCTTGTTGGTTTTTCTCACGGCTTAACTGGTCCGCTTCTCTTTTTTGGCTCTGAAGCAGGGTTTCCTTTTGGAGGCGCTGCTGCTGCAAATGCGATACTTTCACCTCTACCAGATCGTGAATCCAAAGGATCAATTCAGCCTGCTTTTTCCTGTATTCGGTGTATTGCCTCAGATACATCAGGCGTTTGTATGCCTGGTTGAAGCTATTGGATGAAAGTAAGAAGAGCACCTTGCTGTAATTGGTCTGATTACGCTGGGCAAAAAGAATCATGTTGGCATATTCCCTTTTCAGTTGATCCAAATCGGCATTGAGCGAACTGACCAACCATGCATTCTGATCAATAAATTCGGCCAATACCCCCACTTCAGAGTTAATTCCACTGATCAGGTTGGAGCGTAATTCGATTTGTTTGTTCAGTATATTGTACTTGTTCAGGGTTTTCTTTTCATTGGTTTTTGCCTCCTCCAGTAAGCGATTCGTATATTTAATCTGCTCATTGGTATTCTCCTTCTTTTTACGTAATTCCTCCAATGACTGACCGTTTGAAGCCAATGCCAGCAGCAGGATGAAGAAAAGGAGGAAGTATTGTTTGATTTTATTCATGACCGGTGCGGGTAAATTTTTCTGGTACTTTAAAGCGAACGCCCTTCTCCTGCTCCATTGAAAAATTACTCAACTTGATTTTCATTTCCATGTTATTTTCAGGACTCTGTAATTGAAGCGATACATCCCCGGGATAGAGCTGTTTGCCCACTTCGACAAAATCAGAAAAATCAATGTTTACACTTCGCGCGTTCACCGCATCTTTGAGTGTTATTTTGCGTAATTTAAAAGTAACAGGATCGACATATAACCTTTGAACGATGGGCGCATCCTCCACCAGCTTTTTAGAATGTTTTGCCGGTTTTCTATCCTTTGCACTGGGATTGTTTTTCTCTGTTTTAGGGTTTCTGACCGACTCCAGCACATACAATCCATCCTCAATGGTTGTCACATAATTACGGCTATCGGCATCGTGTTGCTGATCTCGGAGTGAAAATACATTGTTTGAAATGATGGAGTTCACCGTTTCAAAATCGAGGTTCATATCCATCAGGGAACTCAGATAGCTGTAATCATCCAGAAAATAGTTCTCCTGCAGGTAATTGATGAACTTCACACTGTCGGGCGTCAGCCACAGCCTTCCAACAGGGATATTTAATTTGGTCAGCATCACGGTAATCTGCTTGTCCTTATCGGCCTGGATGTTGGCCCTGAACGAAGTTTTTGTTTTCCCGTTATCGAACTGACAGACAATTTTTTTAATCGATAAATGCTTGTAGTCAAAAGCGTTGTTTTCAACGTTGCGGATTAGCTTATTGGTGCTGATGGGTTTGACCACAGCCATTGAAGTGGTAGCCACCCGGGTGGTTTTACAGGAGGAAAAACCAAGTAAAACAATAAATGCAATCCACCAATATGATTTTTTCGATACAGTATTTCTTCTCACGTTTGTTTATTTATCGAGGTAACGTCCCTGCTTAATCTTTTCGTTAATCGCTTCTGAAGCTTCGCCCGTTGCCAGTGCCTTTTTCCATTGCTCCAAGGCCAGGTCTTTTTTACCCAGCATGAACAAGATATCTCCGTAGTGTTCAACAATAACGCCGTTCTTATCACCGCCGTTCTTAAGGGCTATTTCCATGTAATATTTAGCCAGTGAATAATCTTTGCGCATGAACAAAACCCAGGCA
>DASXUZ010000245.1:0-54718 GCA_036504555.1 Prolixibacteraceae bacterium
GTGTTCGCCATTTCAGGATAGAAATTTCCCTGGGCTGCTGTATATCCTTTATCGCCGGATGCAAAACCACCTCCATGAACAAGTAGTATTACCGGAAGTTTGGCCTTTTTCTCTTTTGATGGTTGATAGACATCTAGTTTGAGCGGCTGTATTTTTCCGAGGTAATCGGTAGCCTGCCTGTATTCCAAATCTTTGGAGACCAGGATGTCATTTTTAGAACCTTGTGCACATGCCGTAATGGAAAAGTTCAACGTAAAGAGTAGGTATAGACCAATTGTAGTTTTTTTCATTTTGACAATTATGGATTAATTTGGACAGCCTTTAATTGATTGGGTGTCATTTCCAGATCAATAGACGCCTGGTGCTTTTCCTGATCAAAATTCACTTTCACCTTTTTCCCATCAACCTTAACAGTAGGCATTTTAAGCGCATAGATATTTAAACGTGAAAGTCCGGCGCCTTCAAGCATTGCATTGATCGTTCCGTTGGTAGAACTGTATTTACTTAATTCAATTCCGGTGCCGTAAAGAATGTTAACAGGATATGGATTAGTCTCTACGCGATGAACCCGAATCGTTAATCGTGACTTGTTTGCATAAAGATCGACCGGAAATTTGTTGGTTCCTTTGATCAATGTTCCCTCCGCATCGATGATATCAATGAATGGCCCGCTTCCGGTCATTTCTATATCGAACTTTTTACCCATATAGTTCAGTCCTTTCAATGTCATTTCCTTTCCGCTATAGGGGTAGAAGGTTATCCCTCCTGCCTCTGTATCTACACCAACCAAACCATGAATAATTGCCTGGTACCAGGGGCGCATTGCAAATGCCTGCCATGATCCTTTTATACTGTTCCAACGATCAAATTCAGGTTCAGAAGTTTCGGCATAACAAGAGACTGCTTCAGGAACAGTCAGATGTTTGGACCAGTATGAAAGCCATCCAATCCATTGTTCTGTAAGGTCAATCCTGTTATTGAGATTGACAAGCCTTGAATAGTATTCGTTGGTTGCAGGCCACCAACAATGCAATTGATTGGCATCTTTGTCGTAACTACCCGACCAAATTGGAACCAAACGGATACCTGTTTGTGCAATTAGGTTCTTCTCGTAAAAATCAAGGCTTTTATTAATAATCGGGTTAACCAGGTCACGGATGTAATTGTTCTCCCAACGGATGGCACCGGCGGTATAGGTAAATCGTTTATTGAGTGTTTTAGAATCAATAGAATTGACAACAAAGTTTTTTTGTGGATCGAAGAATAGTTTGATATAATTGCTTTCAATTTTCCTGGCATATGCAGCCGCCTGATCCTGTTGTTCCTGATCACCCACCTTGGCTGACAAATATTCCATGGATCGAACAGCCGAATAGAATAAGGTGTTGTTAAAACTGCTTAAATCATGACCCGTTTCCTGTATATGATTAATGAAGTCAGGAAATAAAGAAGTACCCTCACAAAGACCAAGACCTGAAGCTTCACTTTGGGCAATGCGGTTAAATATTTTCTTTGCAAAACCATAGTGCTTTTTGATTTCTGCCAAGTCACCTGATTGTGAATAATACAACTGAAGGAGAGTAATATACATTCCCTGAGCGGGTAGGGGACTGAATTGAGGAACGGACAGATCATTGTTGTAGGCATGGGCTATTCCTTTCTCCGGGTCTGCAGTTGCTTCATAAAAATCCAGCATGTTTTTAATGTGTTCCAGGTCACCCCAATAGGCAGTGGCATTGTTGCAGGTCATTCCATCCCAACCCCATACCCAGTAATTGGTTGTTTTTGCACGCATGGCACCGGGAATTCCTTTTACCTTCAATGCTTCATGATAGACGGGTATCAGGCTGACCAAATTATTCAGTTCTGGATAAGGACTGATTAGCTCAGGGCATTTCTCAGCAACTTTTTTATACCGGGTGATTTGTTCTTCAATGGAAGTATTTAGTTTTGAGATTAGAGCCTGAGAATTCTCCAACAATATTTTCTTTGATGGGTTAAAAGATATCACAAAACTATAGGTTTTTCCAGCTTCCAAAACCGGGCTTCTCAGGATATGCTTTGGATTGGTTGGAGTGCGCTCGTGCTCCATTTTGAAATTAGCTCCAATGCCAATCAGTAAACCGGCATTTTTGGCTGGATCACTTGATTGATCGGTATAATTCCCCTGGAGAATATTGGATTCAGAAATGAATTCCCATGGTTTCCATTTACGTGTCAATGTACTATCAAAACATCGAAGATCATCCCGGTAACTATAGCTCAACCCAAAATTCTCATAAAACTCCATTTTAAAATGCAAATCAGAAGGTGCGTTTTCAGGAACGATCAATTGTAACACGATCGCTTCATCAATGGCCATTATTCTGTGTTTAATGACAACCCCTTTGAAATCCCATTCAGACTCGATCCCAAATGGCCAGATTTTGCTGCGTTGATAAACAGGCTTATGAGTAGTTGCGTTTTGCTCGACGTAGTATCGAAAACCATCCCAAAGCTGACGAACGAATACTGTATTGGCACCATTTTTTGAAGTGGAATTGTAATAGTCAACCTGAGTGATACAATTGGCATCGTATCCAAAGGCCACCCGGCTGTCGGCAAACCATCTGGGAGTCTCAGGAATCCCCTTTTCACAATAAATTACTCCTTTTTCCACTTTATAGGGAATGTCAGATTGACTTTCCTGGCTTATTCCAGGAATAGGAAATAGCACAAAAATTACCGGTATATATGAGAGTAATAATCTGGCGACAAGGGTGGTTAATATCTCTTTAATCAATAGTTTTGATTTAGTTATCATGGTAAAATAGTTTTACATATGTTAATAAATAACATGCTCTTTTTACAAAGCATGTGATTCACAGAAATTTCTTATTTTTTTAGGAAGAACCTTAAATTCTTGTCACATTCAATCTTCTCAGTTCTTATTGGTTTGTAATTTGAATATCCTTTCATATGAAATGACTTTATTTCCAATTCTCCGAATAGTACATTTAAGTCAATATTCATTCTGTCTTCTGCTTTTTTTATAGTTACAGAACCCCAACTATATCCATTTGACCAGAAATATGTGCCTTCCCTGGGAGCAAATTCAATTGATTGATCAACTCCTGAATAGACAAAGCCGCTCTCCTCTAAAATACCAGCCCAACTTGACATTGAACGGGCGTAATGGTGTCCACATTCTGGTTCATCAAAGGGGTTACGTTTGCGACCGTCGAAACGATCACGAATACTTTGGATACACTGAAGACCGTTTTCTGTCTGGCCTTCGTATAACATGCCTATCGCTGCCACATATTCAAAACCAGCCATTGATTCAGAAAAATAGGGGAAAGGGACTTTTAACCTTCCTTTTGGCCAGCTTGCCATCAACAATCCGGCTTCATCGCCCAATACATAGGAACGCATGTTGTTAAAATGCTTCGAGAAATCTGGCAGGTAATTGTATTTATATATACTCTTTAAGGTTGTTTGAATATTTTGAACTTTGGCCAGATAACCAAGTCCGCAGACATGTGCCATGTACTGTCCCACAAGTTGATCCACCAAACAGCCTTTTCCCAGTTGATAGTTAGGGATAGCTACTGCAGGGTTGTTTTCCCAGTTTAGGAATTCAAAAGTTTTGGGGTCTGTGATTTTCTGTTCGTAGTATTCACCATTAAACAGGTTGGCATCTATCCAACTGCTACCGTTTTTGTATAGTCTGTCGCATTTTGTAGCGAATTCCTTATCGCCCATAAAAACGGCCATTTTATTCATTGCTTTTAAAGCACCAAGATACCAAAATGCCATTTGTGGGTTCGGGCCATAGTATTCGACATCCATTGTGTTGCCTTGTGCCCCTTCCATTATTCCATCCTGATTTCCGTCCCAACTGCCTTTGGTCCATGCAAACGACAACACCTTTTTAAGTTGTCCCCAGTTTTGCCTGAGGAAGTCATTGTCACCTGATAGCTGCCAGTCCCTGTAAAATTTCATCAGGCAGCCCATTTGTCCATCGGCAGCAATGCCCTTTGATTGCTGTGCTTTTGATAAGGGTAGCATTACCCTGAAACTCATCCTGCCTGTATCATTGGTTGCATAATTAAGTTCCACATCCCGCATACCCTTTGCCAGATCACCAAAAAGAAAAGCTGTTGCTTGTTCATAGTTCCACACATGCGTGCAGGAGCCAAAACATGAACCTGTTTCATCAAAAACACCTTCCCAACCAAATAGGTGTCCATCATTAATCCTGAATACCGTTTGAGAGCGTAAAACACTCAGGTTGAACAAAGCTGCTTCTTTGATCACCGCTGGAATGTCGCTTGACAGGATTGTATTTACAAACAACAGTGTTTTCTTTTCCAATTCAGGAATTTGTGGGACAGTTTTTACCATTACATCCCAGGCATCTGTATATTTTGTGGAATAATAATTCCCAACAATTTCTTTTCCTGCTTCAGGGGAGAAATCAGACCAGGCAAGACGGTTAGGAAAATTCCATGTAATAAAAAATGAAAATACCTTTGTAGAATGAGGTGCAATTTCTTGTTTCACTGCAAGCGATGCCATTGGGTTATCATCAATTAATTCTGTCTTTTCAGTCAGGTTGCCATCGGCACTAAAATCATCCCAGAAGTCAAGCAGAGCATTTTCCCAATTGTTAGAAGTAGAAGAAGTACGGTAGGTAACGCCAGTGGGAGAGTTCGTGGCCAATGCTATACTTCCCCAAGAAGTTGATTTTTTGTCAACACTGTCGGAATACATGTAGATCCCTTTTATAGCTTCCTTATCTTTATAAACATTGATGTTTCTTTTGGCCCCATAGGGAACATAATCACCTTTCCAGTCTTTGGTAGTTTTACTCCCGTCCTGACCTACAAAATTTCTGATAGAACCACAAACTGAAACTTCTAAAAGCTGATCGGTGGTATTGGTTACTTCGTAAGTCAATACTGCAACGGGTATTCCGCTAGCATCGACATCACCAGGTATTAAAGGGTTAAAAGCTTTGATCTTCACTTTAACAGGCAACTCCTTATCAGATAAGTTTACTTGTCCAAACGGATAAGCAGCATCAAAAGAAGCTTCGCTAAACCTTGGCAAACCATGGTTGTTTACCGACCGCCCTTCGTAATGTAAATATTCAGATGGGTCAATCGGACCCATTAAGGCGCTTGTAATTGCAGGTTTGCCCTGGGATTTAATAAAGATGGAAAAAAACGGGGCGCTACTGCCTTTGGTGACTGTACTGTAGCCTTTTGCCGGCTTGTTCATGATTTCCCAATCGCGAAGTTCACCACGCCCACCAAGAGAAACAGTCCCTGTGCCAATGCCACCCAATGGTAGGGCGATATTCAACAGATGGTCTTTGTCGTAATGTTTTAATGCCGGATAATCCGTTCCCTTTTGAGCAAAGGAACAGATTGTAGATAAGAGTCCAGCAAATAATATTAGGTTGAATTTCATGGTTAATTAGTTTTATATCCAGGATAAATTATAAGTGTTCCCCAATTTCTCATATAGCTTTTTTCACCCTTTTCCGCTGCCCAAACATCAATGTGATGCATATTGTCAAAGTTGCCAACTCCTCTTGCTTTTTCATCCACATCTTGAATTTCAATATTCAATCCCATTCTACAAATTCCCGCTTCAGGATACCAGAAAACATCCTTCTGTACCTCTAGACATGGATTTGCTTTAATTTTCCATTCCATAATGTACCCTCTACCTTCAGCTTTTGATTTGATGCGAACCGCTACTTGCTGGAAACCGGAATTGATCCAATTTCTATAGATTTCCCAAGCATGATCATTGCGCGGATTTCCTTCCAACAAGCCACCTTTTTCAAGTTTAAATTGATAACTTTTATGGGCGCTGCATTCCATTTGCCAGCTTAAACCATTGCCCGCCACTAAATCATCTTTTGTAATGTTCCATTTATTCTGTGGATTGAGGTAAATTTCTATCCCATCTCCACACCAGGGAGAACTATTAATTGTAAAATCATGAACCGTTGAATTAATGTTGGGCAACCACCTTGGAATATCAATGCCATAGATCACATCATCAGTCACATCAAAAGCAAAATATAGATTTTGACCATCGTGTTTGACCCATGCTTTTACTGATAAATCAAGGCTATCAGAGTTGGGACTGAATTCACGTGTCCAATCCATGGTTCCTTTAAAGAAAGTAGCATCGCTGTATTCTCCCGGTGTTATTATCCCATCAATTATTGGAGTACTTCCCCTGTAAGCTTTTAACTCTTTTGGATAGTCACCTGCCCTCAAAGGTTGATCCATCAGGCCATTCAAGCTGACCATGCAAAAGATGAGAACTATTGAATTGAAAGGATTTTTCATTTGAAATTTTAATCGGCTTTATTTGTTTCGATCCATTTTCCCTTTGAGGAGTCAAACCTGAGCCAAAGTTCGCCTTTGCCATCTAAAACAATGGCTTTCTTTACCTGATAGGTACTTGCATTGGCTACGAATTTGATTTTGTGTTTTACTTCTCCACCAGTAATCTTTACCAATTGATTGTTTGGATAATTTGCCGTATCCATTTGTACAACTAAAATTGATTCAGATGTATGAACATTGATCTCTTCATACATTGGTGATATGATTGATTTATTTTTGCTGAATGTCAAATTGCTGGCTAGCGGTTTACAAGTGTTGATGTACTTATTTCCTGAAAACAACGGACGATTTCCTATGACTTTACCAATTTGGAAAGGCATGTCACAATCCTTAAAAATATTATCAGAAATCTCTACGTTTGTCATTTGACAATTGTTGATTGATTTGTCGTACCAAGACCGTGATTCTCCATAAATGACCGATTGAGTGAAACAAGGAGCTGCTGGATTTTTACCTGCAAATACATTGTTGTGAATTTTTATATTTTCTAAAACCATGGGTATTCCATCCCATGAACCTTTCAATGAAATGAAGTCACCTGATTTTTCTATATTATTATTTTTGAAGGTCAGGTTCTTGATCCAATGGTTTTCTTTTGGATTCACGGTTCCACCTCCAAATTCAAAATCAATAATATTACCCGAGCTTTTTATTGTATCTCCACCGCAGTTAATTATTTTATTGTCTGAGATCATAATTGGACCGGCTATACCGCCCATGAAAGCAAATACTCCAAGGGGGGCATCTGAAAAAATATTGTTGGAAATCGTGTAGCTTGCTTTTGTGTTATCACCTTGACAGATTACAAAACCCTGTGCACCAACAGCATTTTTAAAAACACAATTTGTAAATGAAGTCTTGGTTTCCGGGTAACCAAACGGGCTTTCCCTTGCCAGTAATTCCACCCAAAAACGGGTAGGGCCTGAACACTCTGTACTATCAACGATAAGTTCTGCTCCATAAAGGTTAAAACAGGAACCATTCGTATCAGCCATTTTGCAACCCTTTACTATAATTCTACCGGACATCATACCTCCCGAATAAAGAATTTCACCCCGATATCTATGGATGTATAAGTTTTTAAGTGTTATGTTGTCAACAACATCATCTCTTGATGCTACTATCCCTTTATGAGAGATATCCCACTCATCCGGCACATCATTTTCCATATTCCAATTGTATTTTCCTGTCCAACCAGCTCCGCCATCCAGTTCAAAATCTTGTAGGGTTATGTTTTTGCGAGGATTGCTTTTATCATTGGTTCCATGAATTCGAATACCTACAGCGCGTGCTCTTTTCGTTGAATCCCATTCGCTACGTGTTAAAAACTTTGTTTTTGTCATTCCGGCACCACGGAGTGTAAGGTTATCGTATTTGATATTCAAACAACTTTCACCAGCTTCTGATGTGATGCAGTATACTCCTGCAGGTATTGCGATCGTTCCACCACCGTTTTTTCCAACACTATCTAAAAGTGACTGAATAGTTGAAGTATTAATTTGTTTTAATGAATCAGAAAGTCCCGTACCTTCAAATAACAATCCATAATCCGTAACTTTATGAACTCCTCCTTTTACAAAACTCTGTTTAAATATTGTAGTACTATTTTTTGTATTTTGTTGATTTATATTGGAATTAGTCGATGTAAAAATGGCTTTTGAGTTTTGCAAACCGGTATTACCAGCAGACAATTTCAAAACAGAATTTGTGAGCAGCAGTAGGACAAGTATTGAAACACTAGATTTTTGCCGTAACAATTGTTTTATAAAGAGATTATTGTTCAAAAATGTTATTTTCATTTTTTTTTCTGATTAATTTATTAATACTGCTTTGCTTAAAAAATATTGAATTCAAATTCAGATTTAACGACTTATTCCGTTATTCCCTTCCAGTCATCTGTTCGAAAAGGTCCAGCAGGCAAACCTTCCTTATTATACAGATTGCAATCAGGGTTGGCCGACCAAGCATATCGTACAGTAACTGGTTTTGGCACATCAGGTGATGAAACAATAATTTCATCGCCTACTATTTTAGTTTCTGCCCAATAAAACTTTTTTTCTGCACCAGCTATAGCAAACCCTTTCAATGGGTTATTATTCTTTGTAGTTAAACCCACTCCTGTGTGTGTGAATTTTAATCGGATATTGGTATTTTCAATCTTCATTGATTGGTAAACTGGTCCAGAAGACACAATACTCCTTCCATAAGCTATATTTTCAGCAACTAAGGCAAGCCGTCTTCCAACCTCTTGTTTGTTGGTGGGATGAATATTATTGGCATCGCCAATATCAATGGTGACAGCCATACCTACGTTTGGATATCTGGTTGTAAGCAATTGTGCTTCCCGGAGTTCGGCCCATTGGTCGTCAATAGGCGCGATGTTTAGGGACGTATAATTGGCAAGCTGAACGATCAGGAAAGGGAAATTACCTTCTTGCCAGCGGGTTCTCCAATCTTCAATCATCATTGGTAGCATTGTCCGGTAGCGATAAGCACGACCTGCATCCGCTTCTCCCTGATACCAAAGCATGCCTTTAATTCCAAATGGTATGATCGGTGCAACCATCGCATTATAGATAAGGGAAGCTGATGAAATAAAATCAACGGTTTTAAAAGCAGGTTCCAGATTTAAGTTACATTTCCATTCTCCGGCTAACGATAGTTGCCTTCCATCAGTAGTTGAAATGTATAAACTATCGGCAATTCCGGTAAAACCTCCGGGTCCCCACATGTCACCTACACGAATGGTTAAGCTATTTTTGCCCTTCTTTAGTAATCCTCGAGGTATTTTGTAGATCCTTGAAGCGTCACCATTAATTGAGCTACGGCCAATTTCCTTGCCATTGATGTAGGTGATGTCTGTTAAATCAACTTTCCCAAGGTGTAAAAGCAACTCTTCTTTAGAAAATGACCCGGGGATTTCGATGACCTTACGATACCAGGCCACTCCCTCCCATGGTTGCTTTTTTAACTGTTCAATTGTTCCAGGAAGGTTTATTTTCCGCCAATTTTTATCAGAATAGGATGATTTCAATACACCTTGTTGTATCCCTGCAACAGATGAAGTGCACAATTGGAAATTTGCTTCCCACCCTTCTATATTTTTTGCATAAACTTCATCCGGTATTTTTTTTGTTTCGAAATCTTTCATTTCCTTTTCAAAATCCGGAAATACTGAAAGTAGTTCCCGACTTGTCCATCGGTCAATGCTAGTACCTCCCCAGGAACTATTGATTAGCCCAATGGGCACATTTTCGTTTTTTAGTATTTCCCTGCCAAAGAAATAAGCCACAGCAGACATTTCGGATATAGTAGAAGGGTCGCAAACCTGCCACTTTTCGTTATTCAGTAAATCTTCCTGAGGTTGGTTGGCCAAAGCATGTTGTATATTTATTAACCTGATAGTTGGAAAATTCGCAGATTGTATTTCGTTTTTGGCATTCATTGCTTCCTTTACCATGAATTGCATATTTGATTGTCCGGAAGCCAGCCAAACATCGCCGAATAACACATTTTTAAATACCACAGAATCTTTCTTGTCCGATACCTTAAGTTCGTATGGGCCACCCGCTTTTATGAATGGTAATCGTACGATCCATTTACCTTTGGCATCAACAGTGGCTTTCACCTTGAAACCTGCAACATCGACAGTAACAAAATTACCTGGCAAAGTTGTTCCCCAAATTGGTGTATTCATATCACGTTGAAGCACCATGTTATCGTTAAAAATCTTTGGGAGTTTTAATTGGGCATCAACCTTGTTTGTATAGAAACATAACAAGATAAAAAACAGTACAATTTGTTTTGTTTTCATTGGGTTTTAGTGGCATTTTAGAAATTACTTTTTTAATGTTGATGCGATAGCTATTTCGACTAAAACCCCCATTACTTTATATCCAATTTGATTTGGATGAACTCCATCAGCACTATATTCTGATTTCATGCCAAGTCTTTCATCTACCATTGATGAGTAATAATCTAAATATATATGGCCGTTTTTCTCCGCGTAATCTTTCAACCAATGATTAAGTGCAATAATCTGATCTATGGGTTTAACTTCGGGTTTCCATGGATAAACATAGACAGGCAGAACAGATGATAAAATAACTTTAATCCCATTTGATTCTGCCAGTTCTGACATTGATGCAATATTATCTTCTATCATTTCAAGAGTGGAAGGCCCTGTGTTCCCGGCAATATCGTTTGTCCCGGCTAAGATCACCACAACTTTCGGCTTCAGGTGAATGACATCTTGTCTAAACCGAATAAGCATTTGAGGAGTCGTTTGACCTCCTATACCTCTTCCGATGTAGGGTTTCCCTTTGAAAAACTCAGGCATTGCACCTACCCAACCAGCAGTAATAGAATTACCCATAAATACGACCCTGTTTTCACCTTTTGATGGAAGTCCGATCTCTTTATTATCCTCCTTATAATGATTTAACTCTGCCCAATCTTGTGATTGTGCACAAAGGCTAAGACCCACAAATAGAGATAAGAAGTATAATTTTATGCATTTCATATTTTTAGTTTTAATTTTCACCCGTAATTATTAAAATATAGAATAGATAAAAGGCGCCAGCGCCGAACCAGATGTGACTACAATAAGAATCCCAAGAAGAAGAAGTATAATGATCAAGGGCATCAGCCAAAATTTCTTTCTGGTTTTTATAAAGCCCCATAGTTCTTTGATAAATTCATTCATAGGTAAATGGCTTAATTTATATTTGTTAAATCTGGGTGTTGGTGCTAATTAATTTGATAATGACTTTACTTAAACTATTCTTCATTATTGTCAGTACTTATTTGATTTGCCTCAATGTTTGAATTCAATGCTTTTTCTTCCTTAATTAATTTGATTTTTAATTTGGATAACAACATATTCGCATCGGCGTCTTTAGCATTTATAGCCCTCGATTTATCATTATAGAGCATTGCCAGAGTATAATTTCCTATATGAATATAATAGCTGGTGAGCAGATTTAAGTTTTTGATGTTATTGGGATCAGAAATAACTTTTGGTTTCAATTGCACTATCTTATCTATACTTTTGATTAATCTGTCGCTTGACTCGTCTGACGGATTTTCTGTCTTAATGCTGGTGAGGTATTGTTTTGATTCTTCAAGTCTGTCAAGTTTTGCCAAAACCAATGCAATATTTTTCGCAATGCTTAAATCTTTTTTATAGTCATATGCGAGCTTGAAATAAAAGAGAGATTCGTTATAATCTTTTAATGCAAAACATAGACGGCCAGCGCTATTTGGATATTTCCAGACAAAGGGCAATTCCAGACAAAGGCCTTTCAACGCTCGTAGGGCCTCATGGTTATTACCCTTTCCTGAATAATAGCTATACAATCGATTCATCGACTCTTCCCATGTTAATTGTGATTCAATAAAATTTTCAACATACGGGTTTGTTGATTTATAAACCATATTTTCATAGAAAGGCCATTTACTCCTTAAATCTAAAATATTATATGTACCCATAAGTGTATCGATAGAAGTAATTGGTAATTCCATTTTAATGCTATCTGCAGGAACTATCTTATCACAATTACCAAACAATTTCGTTTTCAGTAACACATCGTAAAACGCATCGGATAATAAAAAATACCCAGGTAAGGTTGGATGTAAGTGTTCAACAAACAACTTGTTGTCCAAAATACCATGATCGGAACTTGCCATGAACTTCTTCTTTGAATCTACAAAATGAATGTTGTTGTATTTTTTGCAAAGTTTATCAATAATAACATTAATGGCATCAGGTGCCCTAAAGCGCAATGCATCCAGCTCTTTGGCATTTGAATAATAACGGTGGGCATTTATAAAATCATTTTTAGCATAAAACACTTCTCCCAGAAGAAAATTATTCATTGCGTATGAGGTATCAATTTTGTTGGCTATTAATAACTTCGCAAGAGCCACCTCAAAATCATTTTTATTAAATGCATCAAGAGCACTATTGTATTCAGCCATAAAATTTGTGGTATCAGTTGCTACTTTCAACTTGCTGATAAATGGCTTTTGTCCTTTTTCATTACTAACTACATTCGATAAATAAACAGGAACATGATGCTGATTAAACTTGTTAAGCATTTCATCCATGTTCAATTCAAATTGCTGAAGACCTAATCGAAAGATCTTAGACCCATATACAACTTCTTGTTTTTCAGCCATTATCTGCATCAAAGCCTTATTCTCTTGAGTATCGGCTGGCGAAAAGATACTTTTAAATTTTCTGGTGAAGTTAAAGGCAAGTTGTACAACTCTGAAGCGTTTCAGGTAAATGGAGCTTTCAATGATACTTCTGCTTAGTCCCAATCCTTGGTTTGAAGCGACCCCTAAAGCGCCATAGTATTCATTATGGCCTACGTAAATCATTACCGCATCAGGGTTCATTTCATTTACCTCATTGGTAAACGAAAGCAATGAATAAGAATTAACTGCGGTAATTGACAAATTGATGAGTTCTATTTTTTTGTCCGGGAATGCTCTATTGAGCCTGTACAATAACATGCGGTGAAAAGAACCATTGGGGAAATACGGAAAACCTATTGTGGTGGATTCACCCAATACAAATACGCGATAGGTATTAGCAGGTTTTTCCTTTTTAAAGGGCTCTTGGAAAACAGAAAGGTGAAGGGGCAAATTAAAAAAACGGTTTGTTACATCAGGATTCATAGTGTAGTAGCCTGTCAATACTTTATCTTTTACAAAAAGAGTTGTACTATATCCGTAGTGAAACAATCGTAAGCCTAATTCTAAGAACACTAAAACCAAAATAGGTAAACATATTGATATGATTTTAAATATCAATTGATGTTGTATTGGCTTTTGAGTAACTGGAGTCTCTTTCTTAATTGGATTTGTTTTCACGAGATTCTACTTTAAAATGTGTTATTGTATTCAATTTAAGTACCCTTGCTTTGTTCTCTTACGATAAAAATCTTCTTTCTTTTTACTGCTCAATCACTAACTTTTTCTCAAAGGATGTTTTACCGAAAATTATTTTAAGAATGTACATGCCTTTGCTTAAGTCGCTTACATTTAGAATCTTCTTTTCTTCCGATCTTATCTGATTTTTCAGTAATTCTCGCCCTGATAGGTCAACAATAGTAATTGTGCCGTAATCAATTAAACAACCAAAGTTGATGGTCAGTTTGCCATTGTGGACTGGATTTGGGAATATGTCAATAGAGGTCATTTCTGTTTTTATGACACCTGTTGAAGAAGAATTTAATATTTGGTTAGAAAAGGTTAACGATAGTTCGATGATCTCATTCACCAAATCTGTTTGATAATCACTTGGCGTTGGAGATAGGTTTACCGGGTAATGATTTAAGCCATCCAAAGGGTGTAATTCGTTATAAACATTAACAGCGGTTAATGCATCGCTTAAGTTTTCACTAATAAAATAGGGAACAACGACATCTTCTGTTCCATGTATCATACAAGTTGGCGGGGCTTTTGCTGTAACTGGGAAAGCATTCACTGGATTCTCGCCTGAAGTGCCGTAGGGGGGTAATCCTCCCCAAAGTGATATGCATCCGCTAAAGAGTCCGGCATTCGCACTTCTATACGATGCATTAACCACAATTCCACCTCCAGCAGAATCGCCTCCTAGAATAACTTTGGTTGTATCTATACCATAGTTTGCATAATTGGCCTTTATCCACTTCAATGCCATTATTACATCCTCACTGGTATAGTCCAACTCTTCGATGAATCTATTTGTCGGACAATTGGGCCATAGTCTGTAATCTATTGAAAAAGCAACATATCCTGCATCGGCAAATGCAGTTGCCAGATCGGGATAAAAATTTCCTTGCCATGCACTGTAACCTTTAGTACCGCCGCCAAATCCCCCTCCGTGTACAAGAATGATTACCGGCCTGCCTGTTTGGTCTCCTTTTGCAAGTTGATAGGCATCTAATTGGAGTGATTCAGTTTTTTTTGTTCCATCATTATAGGCTGAGCCATAAATGATATTTGTTTTTACAATAACATTACCAGCAGTTACAGAATTAAATGCCGATTGCATTTGAAAAATTACAAAAAAAATAAATAACACAATACTTATATAACTGCTTTTTCTCATTATCATTCGTCTTAAACGTTAACTCTTATATTTTAATTAATGCTGCACATTTAACTTTTTTGAGTCCTGCACAATTTTAGATTTATTTATAGAGCCAAAAACAACTGTATAGTAATAAATACCATTTTGCAATTGATCTGTTTTTAACTGAATCGTTTGTTTTCCGCTGTTTCTAATACCTTCGTTTTTCTGAATAATCAATTGACCCAAAGTGTTATAAACAAATAAGTTAACATCACTTGTAACTGGTATTTCAATGGAAATAGTGCATAGATGATTGGCAGGATTAGGATATGGTTCCGAAATAGAGTAACCATTATTTAGTTTGGTTAATGGAGTACTTGTGGGATAGACTCCCAGCTGATTTGAAAATGAAATTGTGCTGTCAGCACTAGAGCTCCCATTTTTATCATATACAGTTAATTTTAATACACCTGTTTTTGTATTAATGAGGTTTGAAAATGCAATGTTCCTCATCTTCATAGTATTATTTGCCGGAACTTTTGCAGAATCTATCTTGGAATAGGTTTTTCCTCCATTGGTGCTATAACTGATATAAATCCGGACTGAATCCGATTCCACATCATTGGCAATGTAGTTTACATTGAGACTTTTCGACAAAATTTCTTTGTATTTGTAAAAAGCGGGAGTCTTCAATTTTCCATATGGTTTACCATTCCCTGCCAAATCGATTTTAATCAATGCCGATTCGGATTGTGAATAGACCCTCGAATTTGAATCTAGTAGACACATACGCAATTTACCATAGATGCATTCATTTTCGACATCTGTATTCCAGCTAAAAATCTTCTGATCCGCCTTGACTTTTGTTAACATTTTCCAGTATGCCTGCCGTTCGCTTTTAAACCAGATTTCGACTGAATCGTTTGGATATATTGTCTTCCATTTAATTGGAATTGAACCTTGAACAGTGGTGTCTTTCACCAATGAAGTTAGGTTTATTGCATTCTTAATGAATTTTCGCTTACTAAAAACCCAATCGAACATTGCCTTATAGTTGTAGGCATAGCTCCATACATCATGAGTATATCCATAAAGCTCAGTATAGAATAAAGAGGAATGGGCCTTAATTTCATTGGTTAATTTTGTTAATGGCATTATTCGCGTGTCCACGTAATAGCAATTGGTAAAAACGGCATCAACGCCTTGTGCTGCATATGCTTCTATCATATTTCGACTATTTGAAACTGCCACAACATTATCAGATTGCCCATGAAAATTCCATATTGGAATATCTTTTATTAATGCAACTTGCCAAGTATTTCCCCAACCGGCAATCGGAACTGCTGCTGCAAATAAATCGGGACGAACGCATAAACAATTCCAGGTACCATTACCTCCCAATGACAAGCCAGTGATATAGACCCTTTCTGTATCGATGTTGTATTTAGTCAGGGCACTATCAACCATATTAAGCAAAACATCCCTGATTGGAAGAACGGTCCAATCCGAATAGGTTGTTGAAAGTTGTGGAGCAATTACATAACAAGGATTTTTACTCTGACTTAAAGGCTCTGCCCAGGAAGTCGCCATTTTGTTTACAGTGATTTGCAAGTTGTTGTCAGAGCCTCGTTCTCCTAGTCCATGCAATGCCAACACCAAAGGGTATTTTTTATTGATATCCATCCCTTCAGGAATAAAAATTCGGTAGGGGAGGGATGTACCTTTAAAGGTATGGGACCCTCTTGCAAATTTGTCAGCAGTTGTCTGTCCAGTCGTTGACTCTGTAATAAGATTCAGCGCAATAAAACTAAGAATAAGGACTATTAAATTTTTTTTCATTTCTAGTTGGTATTATGACACTGCCGCATTCAATATCGTGTTTAATCTCTCAAGACAGGTATACTATTTGTATTGATTGACTATTTAGTTAAAAATAAAAGGATTAAAAGACAGCACACACAATATTGGTATTAAATATCACCTTAGAAATCAGAACTTTAAAACATGCAATTAAACCATGTTCTTCGCTCGATTCCTAAGGTAAAATTTTGCTAATAAATAATTATAAATAAAAAACCTAATATTTTACTAACCTACTAAGGTCTCCAATAACTGTCCAATTGAAAAAGATTGAACATGGTAGCTTGCATGCAACTAATGATTTTAATAAGCTGCATTATAATTCGTTTCACTTTGAGGTATTGACCAGTAAAAATCAGTATAAGGTGGCTCAATGTTTGCACGGGTGTTGCCATTTTTGTCTCTTTTTTCGCCAGGCCCAATGGGTAAGTGTAAAGCCATAAGATATCTGAACCGGTCTCCTTCACCTGTTAATTCTCTGGCTCTTTCCATATCAATCAACTCCCTGTCGTTGGAGGTAAGTGTTGGTAAAGGATCCAACCCAGCCCTATTACGAATAATATTTAAATCATTTGTTGCTGAAGCATAATCACCTAATTTAAAAGAAAGGATCGCGTGTGTTAATATCACCTCTGCTAACCGGATCATTGGCATTTTTGTTGCAGAACCACTAAGAAATGGATCTGATGAACCCATCCCACCGGCAAACCGATAATATTTGTCAAGGATAATTGACGGCCTTTTAACTCTTTTATTATCAGTCCAATTAGACGCAAAAACAACTCCAGTACGGGGATACCCATTTAAATAATCGATGGTATCATTCAACCATGCAGGTCTTGCACACCAATTGATCAAGCCAATCTTGCTCTTGGCATTGGCCAGTGTAATAGAATTCAGAATAGCTGCATCCTTGGGCCTGACGTTCGCTTTGGCCTGTGTGGCCAATTTAAAAGCCGTAGCCGCGGTAGCTTTACTGGCAACATAAAAAGTATCAAATCGACAGTAAATTTGTTTAAGTCTTTTATCCTTCAAAGCATCTGCAGTAGGACTATAGTCATTGGTCATCCATTTACATACATCAATTGAACCACTCTTGCTAAGAACCATTCCGCCCCAGGTATTAAGTACCCCAGCTTTGGGGAATTCCTTGGTGGCTCTTCCTCCTCCGTAAGTGTTACAAAATGCCTTGGAGATACCCGATGTTTCGGCATCGCCGAAATAATAAGGCCATTCTGGTCCTGCAACACAAGCATATTCCAATATTACCTCGTTGCTAAAATTATGAATGTTCTTATTGAATGCATTGAGTGGTTCCGGCTCTAAAGTATAACCCGAGTTTTTCATGATCTCATCGCATTCGGCCAATCCTTCTGCATCTTTTTCACCGCCCATCATAAAATAGACCCTGCCCAACAATGCCGTTGCAGCCCAATAACTCCCTCTGCCTTCTTTTCTCCATTTGGTTGGGTCTTTCGGAGCGCTTATAAAATTTGGATCTTTTGCAAACCATTGTTTCGATTTTCTCAAATCTGAAGCAATCGAATCAAATGTTTCCTTTGAAGACATCAATGGCGTATTTCTTAACAACAACGGATCTGTAATAAAACTAAATTTCTTTGGAATTCTTGGTTGCAAACCTTCTTCAGTATAATAGGGAGATCCAAAAAGTGAATAAATATTAAAATAGGCCAATGCCCTAACAAAGTACAGCTCTCCTTTGGATGAAGGTATAATCTGATTATAAGCTTCAGCAGTTACAGGATACGCTTGTTTGTTGGCGTTGGTTTCTTCCCCGCTATTAATAAAATCCAGCATGTCATTCACTGAAGTAATGGCATTAAAGCACTTCCCCCAAATGGTAAACACAGGTACGTCAGATTCTGTTTTTGTATCGCGGGAAGTATAGATATCCAGGCGGCGAATTTCTGTAGAAGCAAATTGGAAACCCATATCTGATCCTACATAATCCCAGGTGACATTCACATTTACAGGGCCACTCCAGGTACCATTTTGCCAGCCGGATGCGTTGGTCATTCCGTAAAACTCAGAGTAGGTATTGTGTACGCCTAAGTCAATACTCTTGATATCTGTCTTCCATGAACTTTGTGGTGGGTTCTTGAGATCAAAAGCGGTGTCCTTGTAACACCCGGTAAGAGCAAATACAAATGAAACAGCTATTATGAAGATATAAATTATTTTTTTCATCGTTTACAAGATTTAAAGTTAAAATTTAGCAGAAAGGCCTAAAGAACAGGTACGAACTATTGGCGTGAAATTTGCACCTAATCCATCAATATTATTACCAAAACTAACCTCAGGATCACCCTTTAAGTCTGTTAAAGTCCAAACGTTTGATATGCTTCCGTAAACACGTAAACCTGCTATTCCAATTTTTTTGGCAAACAATCCAGGCAAATTATATCCCAGAGTAATCATTTTCAATTTTAAATAGTCTCCTTTAATGAGCATCCGCGAATCACCCGTGAGCCATCCATTGGTAGTCGTAGTTAATGAAGGATCACCATTGTCATCAAATTTGTACTTGTTAAGTAAAACCACCTGAGGAAATGCTTTAACATCGCCTGGTTTCTCCCACGAATTGGCCATGCGGCCAGCTATTACTCGTTCCCAACCGGAAAGAATAATCATCTGTGAATTTAGGTTTCCATCAAAGACATAATTACCACCACTGTAAGTGAAATTAAACCCCAGGTCAATATTCTTATACTTGAAAGTATTAAAAAATCCTCCATAGAATGTGGCCATGGCTGATTTGCCTTTTTGGATATAAGAGTGCTTTTTCCCGTTCGCTTGTGACAAAAATACCGGGTCGCCTCCGGTAAATACTGTTTCACCTGTTGCATCGAATAATTCCGTATCAATTGGTTTAACAAGAGGTATTCCCTTTTCAGGATCTACTCCGGCCCATTCCGGTACAAAATATGTACTGATTGGTAATCCTACCTTGGTGATACAATTGCCTGATCTTATACCAGTTCCTTTGGCATCTGCCTCAGCGTATAATTTAGTAACTTTGTTACTTAATGAAGTATGGTTAAAGGATACTTCCCACGAGAAATTGGTTGTTTTTAAGGCAACGGCATTGATTGAAAATTCGTATCCCTTGTTTTGCATCGATCCGATGTTTTGCCACATACTGTTATCCCCTAAAACACCTGAGGAAGAAGGTAAAGGAGCGGCAAGCAGTAAACCATCAATGTTATTGATGAAATAGGCTACTGAACCGTTTATTTTATTTCCGAATAAGCCATAATCGAAACCTGCATCAATTTTTGTTGATGTTTCCCAACGCGCTTTTGGATTTCCAATATTAGACAAATATTCAGCCGGTAAATTCATGTAGGTATTGTTATCCGCTTTAATCCTGTATACATTTTGTGCGGGATTACCAATTCTCATAAAGGAATTCCCGGTTTGACCAATACTTCCTCTTAATTTTAACATATTGAGCCAGCTTACTTTAAAAAATTCTTCATCAGAAAGCATCCAGCCAAGTCCAACCGACGAAAACATACCCCAAGGGTATTGTGTGAACTTCGAATAACCGTCCCTGCGAAAACTTCCTTCAACTGTATATTTTCCCTTGTATGAATAGCTTAAACGGCCAAAATCAGCCAAAATAATATTTTCACCTTGAAAGTCATCGGCTTCGGCTCCATTGAAGGATGCCTTAGTGATTGTACCAATTTCATGATATACTCCAGGGAAGTTTGTTGCTGTCATATAGGATACATTTCCAAAAGCTCTTTCCTTTTCCCTACCATACACAAAATCAATTTTATGGACTCCAAACGTACGGTTAAAATTGACCATCCCAATTAATAAAATCTTGCTGTTGTTTGACTTATAGTCCTCTCCCCAATTATTTTCAACCCCTAATCTGGCCCGTACTCCTCCACTCATTAAAGCATTACTCCAACTGCTGTTATGACCTGAATTGTAATCCCATCCTGCTGTCCCCTTGAAGGATAGCCCTTTTACCCATGGGACAATTAATTCAAGCCCTGCACTTCCATATGAGGTGAAACCGGTAGAATAATTGTCAACCAAGTCTTTATCCGCATTTGCAAGTGGATTAAATCCAGGATTCCAATATCCCGTGGAAGATTTATCATAGGCTGGCAAATAAGGAAGTGCGAATCCTGGTCCTCCATAACTTGCCCCTGCCAAACCTTTCCAATACGTAATTGAAGAAACAAAGGAGAAGTTGATATTTTTGATAGGCGTATAATTAAACCCCAATTTCCCAATGATCCTTTTGCTTGAATTGCCCAATTGCATTCCTTCGTTGTTCCTATAATTTAATGATACATAGGCATTTGAATTATCTATTGCTTTACTTCCCGAAATGGTTATATCTTCATACTTTCCAGCATAGTTAACCAAATTCAATAATTTTCTGTTGCGGGTAGTTAACTTCCTCCAATCGTTATTGGTGGCATTAGCCAACGAGTCAGTGATCATGATGGGCATCATTTTAGAATTCCAGCTGGCATAAGGAAAAGAAGGATCAAATGCTTCGCCATTTTCTCCATTGGTGTTTAAGAAACCAAGACGCATGGTTGCCAGATGTTCCTGTGATTCGGCTAATGGATAACCATCATTGGTATACTGATTAATTCCTGAGTTCAATTCAATATTAAACAGATCTTTTTTAGCCCCTTTTCCTGATTTGGTGGTAATAATAACGACCCCATTGGTAGCTCTTGATCCGAAAATAGAAGTGGCCGCAGCATCTTTTTGAACATCAATTGATTCAATATCATTGCTGCTGATCTTATTAAGTGCATCGCCCATAATAACACCATCCACAACAAACAACGGTTCAGAACCATTGGATATGGAACTTATTCCCCGAATGCGTATGTCGGAGCCGGATATTGCTACACCTGTAGCCTTGCCTTGGAGTGCATCAACAAAATTCTCATAGGTTGGGTTCGCTACTTCGTCACCTTTTACTTTGGCCACTGAACCTATTAATTCTCTTTTTTTCTTGGTGCCATAACCAACAGTAACTACTTCATCGATAGCAAAAGTTTCTTCCTCAAGCGCTACATTGAAAGTTGTTTTAGTTCCAATGAATACGTCCTGAGGCTTCATGCCCACAAAAGAAAATGAAAGTGATTTCGCATCCATAGGCACATCCATGGTGAAATTTCCATCCATATCAGTGATAACCCCATCCAATGTTCCTTTTACCAGGACGGTTGTACCTGGAACAGGCTCTCCTTTTGCACTCGTCACTTTCCCTTTAAGTTGCTTCTTTTGAGGCTGTTGTTGCCCTTTTTGAATGACCTTTTCTGGCTTCGCACTAGGAATGGCATGTTCCGCAGTTACAATAATCTGTTTCTTGATGATTTCATATTTAAGGCCTAAATCTTTAAAGGCATCATCCAGAACCTGATCGACCGTTAATGCATCAGCTTTTATATCGACTTTCTTACTCAGATCGATCACTTCATTTTTATAAATGAACACAAATTCACTTTGCGATTCAATTTGCTTAAACAAATCAAGTATGGATACATGATTCAATTCCAGACTTAGTTTAGTCGATTGGGAATAAATAGATGCCGAAACAGTCATTAATCCCGAAAAAATCAAGAAAATAGTTAGTTTCATGATAAATAATAACCTTTTGAAATGACTTATATCGCCATCTCGCGTTAGATGTTTTTTTTTCATAAATTTGTAATGATTAAAATTGTTGATTCGATTTAATCTTTTTATGGCCGATGGATGTTCGAGCATCCATCGGTCTTTTTAATAAATACATTCCTTATCGTTATTCTTATTCGGTTGCCAACCAATCAGCTTACCTTATTGCTTTAATAGATAGGTCCCATCTGCTAATTTTTCAAATCTCACTTCCATGGTTTTCGATAAGTATTGCATGACTTCATTGACATCATCTGAAAGCACAAGTTTGCCGGATACCATTGTATTTGCCAATAGTGGCCCTTCTATCTTTATCGAGAGGTTATAATATTTGTGTACCCGGTTGACCACCTCTGAAAGTGCCTGGTTTTTAAAATTGTATAAACCATCTTTCCATAAGATATATTCATTTACATCTACTTCCTTTACCAATGAATTCTTTTCCACAACTGAATAGAAGCATCCCTGGCCCGGTGCAAGAATATATTGCTTATTGGCAAATAGTTTGTTTTTCTGTGATACATTGACTTTCCCTTCCACCAGTATAGCTGAAGTTTCCTGCTCATCATCGTAGGCTGAAACATTAAACTTAGTACCCAAAACCTGAATGTTAATGTGGTCGGTCTTCACAATAAATGGAACTTTCTCATTTTTATGTACCTCGAAAAATCCTTCACCATTTAGATAGACTTCCCTTGTACTTCCTGAAAATGTAGAAGGGAAAGTGAGCCTGCTTCCAGCATTTAAATGAACCAGGGTTCCATCACTTAAAAGTATTTTTTGACGTTGACCGAAGGGCACTGCCACCTGGTTTAAAACGGCTTCCTTCGTATGATCGGCATTCTCAATTATTTCTTCGTTACTATCTTTTCTGACAATCACTTCCCCTTGGTTCGATTGATAATCAATGAAAGAATTATTGTCCTTTAAGGCCTGCTTTGTCCCGTCTGAAAGTACAATAATGGCCTGATTGCCATTCGCAACATTACTTTGGGCAAATTGAGTCAATGGGTCTTTGGTAAACTGATAATATGCAACTATTGAACCAATGGAAATAATCACCAGGATCATCGCTGCAATTCTTAATCTGGGTAAAAAGTTTAAAAATCGCATGGAGGATTTCTTGTCAGAATATTCCTGAAGCTCATTCAGCAGCTTTTGGAAATCTTCCGGATTCATTTTCGTTTTATTCGAATGATTGACCTGTATAAATTCAAAGGCATACCGGAGCGCATCGCTGTCTTCCGGATTCTTTTGAATTAATTCTTCCATCAATTCATCGGGAGTTGAAGCCTCCTCCACTTTGCGGATGAATGCGTCATCTTGAACTAGGTCTATGAAATCTGTTTTTTTTGTCATATTCATTCTGAAATAACACTGACAATAAATGATCGGAGAGCAGTTTTATAGACAAGAAAAATGATCTTTTTTTAACTATTTTTTAACAGCCTGTTTTTCAGACCGTTTTGAATTTAAAAAAGAACCTATAAAAACCCATAATAACAAAGTATTGTTGTTAAATTGGTCTTTCATGGTTTTTAGTGTTCTATAAAGGAGAGTACGTGCTGAAGCCTTGTCGATCTGAAGCATTTCTGCTATCTCGTCATAACTGAAATCTTTTGTGTACTTTAAATAAATGATTTCCTTTTGACGATTGGACAATTTTTCAATCGAAGTTCGTATGGTTTTTTTGATGTTATTTTCTTCTTCGTCTTCAATAATTATCTGCTCCGCATGTTTTGCATACCCAGGCTCAAATTCTGATAATGTTGTATTGATATCTTGCTTCCTGTTTTTTGAACGCAATTCTTCAAACAGCTTATTCCGGAGCGATTTAAATAAATAGGTGTGAATTGTGGGAGTAATGATTAATGTTTTTCTTTTATCAATGAGTTGGATGAATACTTCCTGGATGCAATCTTTTACCAAATTATCATCCCCGAATATTTTCATGCCATAGGAGTATAGTTCATGTGCATATTCCATGTACAAAAGAGAAAGAGAATTACTATTCCCGTTCTTAAAATTAATCCACAGTAAATTCCGTCCCTCCTCTGTCATCCGATTCAAAAATGTCTTTCTATTCCAGAATTAATTCTTCTCAAATGTATAACTTTAAATCCGCCCTTCTAAAAAAAAGGATTGAAAATCATTCGTAACTGACATTATATTTTTAGTAATATGTTGTTTTACAGAAATATAACTACCTGTGTCTTCACTTTTTAAACAATTTTATCCTTGGTTTTGCCTCTCAGTTAATGGGACGGTTTAGGCTACATGAATCTTGATAGGAGCCATCGTATCTCACAAATCAAAACAGTTGCTCTCCCTCCAGATATATAATATGAAACAAGTCCTGCTTTATGAACCCTTTTTACCATCAAAGCCATTTAATTCTATCCTGGTATTTTAGTATAAATTGTTATGCATTTGACTAAAGCTATTCGAAGGCTGTTCGAAGATTGCTCTATCATATTCGATTAATCAATGAATAGTTTTCAAATAACCATCTAATTACTTTCCAATAGTTTTAATCCATGATAGTATTTCCAACTCGTTTAATTCAATGGTTTGTTAATTTGAATCCGGTTTGTGATAAAAAAGAAAGACCATCTTAAATGTTATTTTAAGACGGTCTTTCTTTAAACTACAACTTTTGACTTTTAAAAATCATAAAGCTTTTTCAAAACAATTGAGAACAGACTATCTGACAATCTTAACCGATGAATTATTTGCATGAACAATGTAAATTCCTTTTTTCAAGGAAGCCACACTTAAAGTTCCTTCATGTGCATAGGATTTGAAAACGAGCCTTCCCATCAAATCATAGACACTCACTAAACCATTAACGTTTCTGAGTTTATTGTCAGAAATATAAACCAATGGTTTTGTTTGTAAAGGGGTAACTGCTGAAGTTGTTCCAACGGGTCCCAAGTCGGTAATTTTAAAATCATCAACCAAGGAGGCATCTGTAGCATTTGGATTGGCCCAACCTGTCATACAAGGGTACCCACCTTTGAAACACCATACAGTGATATTAAACAATGGGACAGTCGTTGCTCTTGTGATAAATGTAGCTTCCTGCAATTGCCAGGTTTGAGTTAATGGGAAAACGGTGCAGGTATCAAAAGCTTCTTTTTCTACGCTGTTATTGCAGGGGGTATTGGGAATATCATTCACTCCATGAATATCAAAGATAACAGGTGAAGCGTTATTACCAGCTCCTTTTACCCAACAACTAACTTTAAATTTATGATCTACCGGCCATGGGCCCAATGCAGTATTCCAAAAACCGCCACTACCTGTTACAATTTTCACACAACCAGTTCCATCACGACCTTCTGTTGGTGACCATTCGGTATTCCAGCCGGAGGCACCAATAGCGCCATCCCAATTGGCCAATGCCAAATCGGCATCATTAAAATTATCGACAAGCAAATCTTCACCTACCACTACTACAGGAATAGCTGGACCTAAATCGGTAATTTGAAAATTATCAACCAGTGATTCATCGGTAGCATTTGGATTTGCCCAACCTGTCATACAGGGATAGCCGCCTTTAAAGCACCATACAGTTATATTAAATAAAGGTGTTGAAGTTGCTTTAGCTACAAATGTAGCTTCCTGTTTTTGCCATGTTGTAGTAAGAGGAAAAACGGTACAAGTATCAAAAGCCAATTTTTCAAGGCTGTTATTGCAAGGAGTATTTGGAATGTCATTTACTCCGTGTAAGTCAAAGATAACAGGGCTTGCATTATTCCCAGAACCTTTAACCATACAACTAATTTTATATTTATGACCGACGATCCAAGGGCCTAATGACGTATTCCAAAAACCTCCGGAACCAGTTACAATTTTAATACAACCCCCACCATCAATACCTTCATTTGCAGACCATGTTGTATTCCAACCAGAAGCTCCAACAGCGCCATCCCAGTTGGCTAAAGTCAAGTCAGCATCATTAAAATCATCAACAAGCAAATTTTCAGGATAAGATTGTGCACTCACTCCAAGGCTAAATAAGGAAGAAAAAGCCAATAGGCATATAAACATTAAATTCTTTTTCATAATACGTAAACTTTTTGATTCATACTAAGTGTTAATTTAAAATTACATTCTTAAACTACTTTGACAATAAATGATCGGGATGCCGTTTTATAGACAAGAAAATTGATCTTTTTTTAACTTTTTTTTAACAATCTAATTTTCAGAGCATTTGTCTTTAATTATTGTTTGATGAATTTCAAGTTGTTAACGATGTTGCCATCTGTTATAACATGAACAAAATAGACTCCGGAACGAAGATCCTGAATATTGATTGAACTTTCTTCAAAAGCATTGATATGTTTCACCAATTGACCTGAGATATTGTTGATTGAAACAGATTTAATTTTGAATGACGAACTGTTTTTCAATACGATTGAGTTATTGGCAGGGTTTGGATAAACTGACAATTCTGCCTGAGTAGGAATTAGGTCCAATCCTGTTGTATTTTTGACACCCAGAAATCCTGCAAATATGTTTGACCACCAGCTTTCACCAATTGCCTCATTCCACCAATAAATAGCTGGTTTTGGTGTTCCATTACCATCTAATCCATCGTCGGTATCAGTATCATTAATCACTAAATCGAAAGAAATACCTTTTCCACCATTCAATGTTTTCCATATTTCTTTGTTGAATAAAGGTCTGTATTCACCGGTTAATACAGGATAACCAATTGATATTATCCACTTTACCTTGTTTGAACCTTCGACAGTTTTATCGACCAATGATAGGTTATTGGTCAGTGTTTCAGTAGTTCCTTCCCAAATAACGCTGCCAATTCCATCCACATCAAAATTTGCCATCAGTGCAGAGGCAAAACCTGTTTTATTGAAAACCAGTTTATTTGCTCCAAACTGTGACCAACGAGTATACCAGGCGGTTGGAAAATCAGTGCGATCTGGCGCATCAAGCTTGAAGTATGGAGAAAGACACAGATTTATCGATTCATTTCCCGTAATATCGTCATCGAAAAATTGCAGCAAAATATACATTTTGTTTTCATCATACAGCACTTTAAATGCGGCATCTTTTAAGTCGCTAAAACCTGTATTTGATGCAGAGTTCCCTGAAATATTTGCAATTACATTACCGTCTCCGGCTACACTGCCCCACTTTGTATCAAAGTCAACTGCTGCAGCATCAAATGAAGTGACAACTTCAGCTTTTGCTTCTTGCCTTGGATAAGCGTCAATTCCTACAGCAGGCGCTGCAGCGCCTGCAAACCAACCATAAATTGGCAACTGCCATTTGGCGACTCTTTCTGCATCAGTCTGAGCAAAAAGACTTGATATGCTAAAAAGAACAATGGATAAAAATGTAAATAGATTTTTCATACGTATGATAGGTTAATTATTATTATTTAAAATTTTTAGGATTTATATTTATTAGAAGGAATGGAAGTAAATTTATTCAGTGTTTATTTTTTAATGATTAGTTTCTTTACAATATTCAAACCGCCTTGTTCTACCTTTACAAAATAGATACCTGAATTCAGTTCATTTAATTTCAGGTTTATAAGATTGCTATTATAGGTTTGGCCTATTATTTTCTGACCTACAATATTAATGACCTCAACATTAACAGTTCCGCTATTAATAGGGATAGAAATATTAACTTCAGTGCTTGCAGGATTGGGATATAAAGAAATTTCATCACCCGATATTGGACTTTTTGCAATATTTGTAGATAAATCCTCCAACCATTTACCTTGGGTCGTATTAAACGTAAAATTCAGTGTGTCCGATCCGTTTAAATACCTATCCTCACTTACGAAATATGAGCTCTGACCGGCTGCGAATTTAACAGGCATCAAAGTTGAACCACCAATTATTGCCACCTTTTGACCTTGGGGATACGCTTTGGTTGCTAGCTGAGCTACTACATTGGCTACTTGACCATTCACCTTTACCTGCTCATAGTGTGGGGTTACCAATGGAGAAGCCGCATTTATATTAAAAATTCCCTGATAATATCTCGCTTCACAATTGATGTAGGTGTTATTTTGAAAAAATGGGCGTTTCCCGGAAAATTTCCATGCTGTTTCTTCTTCTGGAGTTCTTGAATTGGTGAATGTATTCCCTTCAATTAGATTAGAACCAAGTGAATCTCCAGCATACACAATTGAGTATGTACCGCTGTAATTATTATTCCTGATAACAAAATTCTCGGCCCAACCATTGAAAAATGCAAGATGGGATGCACCGGTAATCGTATTATTTTCCATTATTACATTTTTATTGCTTGCGTTATTGACCCAACCTGGAAAGGTATTGGTCTCCAGTATTTTTTGGGTACAATTACTTATGTTATTATTTTTAAGGCTAACGGGTCCACCAACGCCGCCATAAAATGCAAAGACACCGAATCCGTTTTTAATGGTATTATCTTCAAAAATTAGGGAGTATGATTTGTAATCGCCTTGACAAAATACAATTCCAGCGCCATTCAATTTTGCATCATGAAAGGAATTGTTGCGGAAAATAGCCTTGTTAACCGTGTTAGAGTTTTGACTTGGACGCATTCCAATTTCTAACCAAAAACGACTTGGCCCACCAAATTCACAATTTTCAACTAAAAGTTCCGCTGCCCAGAGGTTAAAGTCCGAGCCATTGGTATCCTCTGAAATAACATTCCTGACTGTAAGTTTTCCCATGCCAAATCCACCACAATAAAGTATTTCGCCAGAATAACGATGTACATATAAATTTTCAAGTGTGACACTGTCTGTATAAGTATCCGCACTGGGTATAATCCCTTTATGGGTGATGTCCCACCCGGCACCGGTCGCTGCATCAGCCGGCCAGTTATAGACTCCTGTCCATCCTGACTGACCATCAAGTTCAAAATTCTTTAAAACAATATTTTTGCGAGGGTTACTAATATAAGGTGTGCCTTCTATTTTAATACCTACTCCACGACGGCCAAATGCCACATTCCATGTCCCGTTTGTTTTAAGGATAGTGCCGGTTTCACCAATTCCTGCACCACAAATGGTGATGTTATTGTAAGCAATTGTAATGGCTCTGTTAGACTTAGTGGGGTTGGGGCCAATATAAAATGTTCCGGCTGGCAATAATAGGATGCCACCCCCAGCTTTTCCTAAAGTAACAATCGCTCCATTTATTGTTGCATTGTTTGTTGCAATGGTACTTGCATCTGAAAAATCGGCCGTAAATGAACCATACTCAGTAATGATATGCGAATTGGGCAGTCCAGTGCAGATTTGACCCAATACGGATGACGAAATAAAAATAAAAAACACAAATAGTGAAATTGTTGCTTTAAAGGATAATCGTCCTCCCTGTTTGAATAACTTATCGGTATTTTTCAAGTAAAATGAATCATTGTATTTCATAAATTTTATTTAGGGTAGTCTAAAAATTAGGTATTGTTATTGCTTTAATAGATAGGTTCCATCTGCTGATTTTTCAAACCTCACTTCCATCGTTTTCGATAAGTACTGAATTACTTCAGTTACATCCTTTGAAAGCACAAGCTTTCCTGATACCAGGGTTTTTGACAGTTTCCCATTTTCAACCTGAATCGAGAGATTGTAATACTTATTTACACGATTGACAATATCAGATAAGGGTAAATTTTTGAAATTATATAACCCATCTTTCCATAAAACATACTCATTTACATCAACATCCTTTATCTTTGAAGTTTGATCACTCGTCGAATAAAAACATCCCTGACCAGGGACAAGAGTATACTGCTTATTCGCAAAAATCTTATTTTTCTGAGATACATTGACTTTACCTTCAACCAGTACGGCAGATGTTATCGGCTCATCATCATAGGCAGAAACGTTAAACCTGGTGCCTAACACTTTGATATCTATATGGTCAGTTTTCACAATAAAAGGAACTTCGGCATTTTTAGATACCTCGAAAAACCCTTCTCCCTTCAGATAAACTTCCCTGTTTCTTCCCTGAAACGTAGCAGGAAAAGTGAGCTGACTTCCAGCATTTAAGTGAACCAGGGTTCCATCGCTTAATAGAATTTCCTGACGCTGACCGAAGGGAACCACCACCTGATTGAGAACTACTTGCTTTGAAATTTCCTTATTCTCAAATCGCTCTTCATTACTGTCATTTTTGACAATTATTTCTCCATTGTTTGATTGATAATCAATGAGGGAATTATTCTCTTTTAAAGCCTGCTTTGTTCCGTCAGAAAGCATCAGTACGGACTGTTTACCGCTGACAACATCACTGTGGGCAAACTGAGTCAATGGATCTATTGTAAATTGATAGTAGGCCACCAATGACCCAATAGAAATAATCACCAGAATCATTGCTGCAATTCGCAACCTGGGCAAATAGTTTAAAAACCGACTGGAGCTTTTTCTATTGGAATAATCCTGAATATAATTCAGAATCTTTTGATAATCTTCCGGGCACATTTTCGTTTTATTCTTGAGATTTAATTGAATAAACTCGAATGCATACCGGATTGAGTCCCTCTCTTCTGGATTCTTTTGAACCAATTCCCCCAATAATTTATTGGGATCCGAAGCTTCGATCACTAATCGGATGAAAGTTTCATCTTGAATTAGGCCAATAAAATCTGATTTTCTTTTCATATTAATTCTTTGATAATTCAAACAATAAATGATCGGAGTACAGTTTTATAGACAATAAAAATGATCTTTTTTAAACTTATTTTTAACGATCTGTTTTTCAGATCGTTTTGGATTTAAAAAAGTACCTCTTGTAACCAGTAATATTAAGGTATTGTTGGTTAAATAGTATTATTTTGCTCAAAAGATTCGTAAAATTGAAATAAAGTACCTAATTTTGTACCATATAACGTATAAACACACAGACACATAGTACACATAGAATATTTTAAAACTATGTGTTCTATGTGCCTATGTGTTTCAAAAATTATAAACACATGAAAGCAGTCAACTATTCGGAATTAAGGCAGAATTTAAAGGCCAATCTTGATGCCGTTACCGACAATGCGGAATTGCTGATTGTTCATCGTCCAAAGGGGAAAAGCATCGTTGTCATGTCGCTCGACGAATACAACGCAACGATCGAAACCCAGTACCTTTTACAAAGTAAAACCAACCGTGAAAGGCTTGAACAGGCGGTCGCGAATATCAAAAACAAGACGAACCTGGTAAAAGCTAAGCTCATCGAAGAATAGCCATGGATATTAATTGGGATCAATCTGCCTGGGATGATTACCTCTACTGGATGGAAACTGACCGTAAAATCTTGTATAAAATCAATTCCCTTATCAAAGAATGTCAACACACCCCCTTCACCGGTGCAGGTAATCCTGAAGCCATCAGACAGAACCTCAAGGGCTATTGGTCAAGGCGCATCAATTCAGAGCACCGGCTGGTTTATCGGGTTGAAGAAAACGTTTTGTACATCGCCCAATGCCGATATCACTATTGAAGAAAAATGATAAAAGGCTTTGAGCAATCTGATCTGAACAATTAACACTTTGCTCCATAATTTTGATGCACCCAATCAGGTGGCACAACTTGAACCGAAATGGTTGGCACAACTTCGAGCGTTTTATCTACCTTTTTCTTCGTCTTCCTTCCTCCCCGTTTCCGGTTTCCCTTTCCCTTCTTATTTGTGTTTATTCTCTTCCAACCATTTTTTTTTATTTGTGATCCTTTTTCTCTCTTCCCACTTTCTCCTTTTCTCACCTTCACAACCATCTAACCATTCATCCATTTAACCCTCTGCTCCCCCAGCTTCTCCCTGGAAGGATAAAACCTTGAATCGCCTGGAAGGATCAATTCCTTTCCATTGAATTGCTGAATACCCACCAGCGGATAATAATCCCTCAGCCGAGGATGAACCAGCACCCGGTAATCATCCGACACCGATACCATCCCCCGGTCAAAGGCACGGTGAAGGGTGGGAGAGAGGGCTATCCCGTTGTGAATGGTGTCGTCGTACGATTGGGCAAAGGGAACAATGTGGCAGGCATCAACCATGGTAACCGCTACACCGAATTCAAGTTTCATCCCTGTTATGGCACAACGTCCATTGTATATCTCCACCACTGCCTTTTTAAACACATGACTGCGTAGAATCAATTCCTCCTCCCATGCAACCCGTTCCATCTGCTCATACTGCCGGATGACCTTCCTTGCATAGTTCTCTGAAGGATCGTACAGGATTTCTTGTTTGACTGCTTCGGAATACAATACAGGAATTTTGGTCAATGAATTTAATTTCCCCGGAAAGTAGCGTTCCAAAAGGATTGCTTTGATTTCCAACCGTTTATGGATATTCCGGTGATATTGACCCCCCTTGTCCGGTGATGTTGACCCCCCACAAGGATTATGGTTTAAAGAACTTAAATGACTGACAATTTTACCGTTTTTTTCTTAAACTTTCACCTTTTAATTCAATTCTGTACGAGGTGTGCACCAATCGGTCCAGAATAGCATCTGCAATTGTTTCTTCACCAATTACATCGTACCAATTTGCCACAGGCAATTGGCTTGCAATGATGGTTGATGATTTGCCATGCCGGTCTTCGATTATTTCCATCATGTCCATCTGTTGTTGCTGTTCCAGGTGGCTAAGACCAAAATCATCAAGTATCAGCAGATCAGTCTTTGCCAGGCTCTCAAAGAACTTATAAATGGTCCCTTCTATTCGCGCGATCTTTGTTTTGAGCAGCAGTTTCTGAAGGTTGTACCAGGCCACTTTGTAGCCCTGGGCACAGGCCTGGTGACCCAGTGCCGAAGCTAAAAAGCTTTTCCCACAACCAGTTGCACCGGTAATTAAAACTGATTCTCCTTTCGAAAGATACCCGCCAGTTGCCAGAGAGGTGATCAATCCTTTATCCATTCCCCTGGAAGCATCCAGGTTAAGCTCTTCAACAGAAGCTGGGTAACGGAACTTCGCATTCTTTCTCAGGCGTTCAAAACGGTTGTTTGTCCGCTCCTGATCTTCGGCCTGCAAAAGCAGTTCCAGACCTTCACTTAAAGAGAGTTCGTGTTGTCTTCTGGTTTCAGTCAGGGCTTGCCAGGTGCGGCTCATTCCATGCAGCCGAAGGTGGATTAATTGTGATTCAATTTGCATCATAACAGTTTAAGATTAATGGGTTAAAAACTAATTGTACTCTGTGTATAATATTCTCTTCCCCTGAGATTTTCATGACCGGGAAGTGGTTTTGCCTGCTTTGTTTCCTTCTGACCGGTCATCTTGTTTGTCAGGATGTTCACCAAAAAGTGGTATGAGTAGTTTTGGTACTCGATGGCCATCAGGCAGGCTTTATCGAAGTCACTGCTGTCGGTTTTGCGTTGCAGGTTCAGCAGTCCGTCGCAGGTGCGGTATAGTTGCTCAGGATGTCTGTTTTGTGCAAAGATCAGCCCCATCAGGCGGTAGAGTTCATCTGATTTTATTTTGGCCTTGTCCATGTAATATTCAGGACTGCGGTCCAGGTAGTGCTGGTGTGCTGAACACAAATGTGCTTTATCGGTGGTGTATCCCCCGGTTTTGTAATCCCTCAGATGAACTGCCACCTGCGCCCCATTGACATAAATACGGACTATTGAACGGGTATAGATCACCTTTGCACACTGGCCGATATGTGGGTAGGGAACGCTGTAATAGTGCTTGTCCTGGGAAAGGTAAACGTGGTTGTTTTTGGCCACTTTTAACTCCCTGTAATATTTTAATTCGAAGGGTTCTGAAGGCAGGGCCTGCAGCTGTTGCTTTTCGTCAGAGAGAAACTTTTCCTGGCGGCAATACGGCTTCTGTTGCATCCGGGTCTGGTTGTGCTCCCTGATTTTTTCTCTGATGGCTTTATTGAGCGAGTCCAGGTCGAAAAACTGTTGGTTGCGCAACCGGGCATACACACGGGAGTAAATCAGTTTTACCTGGTTTTCCACCAGTGCTTTGTCTTTCGGCTTACGTGCCCGGGTAGGGATTACGGTGGTATTGTAATGATTGGCAAAGTCTTCCAATGCGCGGTTAACATCCGGTTCAAACGAACTGGCTTTTACAATGGCCGACTTCAGGTTGTCGGGAACCAGCACCTGTGGCACGCCCCCCAGTTCCTGGAGGCAACAGCCCAGGGCATGGAGAAAATCGCTGATATTCTGGCTTCGTACGGCCATGGCAAAACTGTAATCCGAGTAGGGCAAACAAGCCACAAATATCTGGCAGGAAATAACCTCCCCGGTTTCCGGATCTGTATAGGAAAGACCCTTGCCTGCAAAGTCAATGAAGAGTTTCTCCCCGCCCCGGTGCTGAAGAACCATGGACGGCCTGCGGGCAATGACTTGCTGCGACAGATGATAGCAGAACTGGCTGTGACCGTACCCACCGGGGTAATCAAGGCGGTATTCTTCCCAAAGCAGCCGCTTGGTGACTCCAACCCGGCCAAGCTCTTTGAAAAAGTAGTCCAGCCTGGATTTAAAATGCTCATAGCGCTCATCTTTATAGGCTGGGTTTCCGGCATGAAACATGGCATCTGCCACCGGGTCATCCATGCCCAGAAGAGCCTGGACATCCAATGGGGCCAATGTAACTTTTGCAAGGTAGGTCTTGACCGTGTTCTTGCTGATCCCAAGGCTGCGGGCAATACTCTTGATGCCTTTGCCCTGCTCATGTAACTGTAACAACTGTTTGATCTGACTCATGGGTTTTGGTTTTCCGGCCATTTGTTTCTTGCTTTAGTGGGTTGAATACCACTAATAAACCAAAACCTTGATGAAAAAAGTAAACAAAGGGGGTCAACATGCTCCGGATTCCGTCCCCTGCCCGCGAAACTTTAAAGGGGGGTCAACATACTCCGGATTTTGCAACCCATTTTGCAACTTTAAAGGGGGTCAATATCTGCCGGACTGTCACACAAAATAGGACATGAAAACCCGAAAAAACAAATCAATTAACACCGGTCAGGGGGGTCAGCTTGCACCGGATTATCCAGTTTAATAGGATTTTGTAAAGCCAATGTCAATTTATCCGATAGGATGGCTGCCTCCACTGTTTCGCGCAAGGCCGGGAAACTCTTGAATATTGAATATTCAGTTCACTTTTCAATATTTGAAAAATGGATAATGGATTTTTATCTTTGTAATTCATCGTAGTTAGATTAAAGATGCATTCAAATATTGTATATGAATCTGATATTGAATTCTTCCAGGATATGCTGCTTAAATGGTATTCTGAAAATGGAAGGAGTTTTCCTTGGAGGAGAAAATCTGCATCCAACTATGAGTTGATTATTGCAGAAATATTTTTGCAGCGTACTAAAGCTGAGACTGTTTCTAAATTTCTTCCTTTATTTTTAAGTAAATACCCTTCATGGATAGAATTAGGGAATGCAACTGAAGATGAATTGAAAGAAGTAATAAAACCTATTGGCCTATCAAATCAACGTGGAAAAAGGCTTTATAAATTAGCCCAAGAGTTAAAAAAAAGGCAATGGCAATTTCCAATTGAACGAAACCAAGTTGCAGACCTGCCAATGATGGGACAATACATCACCAATGCTTTTGAATTATACATTCTAAAGAAGAAGTCTCCTTTGTTAGATGTGAATATGGCTCGTCTATTGGAACGCTTTTTTGGCGAACGCAAAATGGCAGATATTCGGTACGATCCTTATTTACAGACCTTGGCTTACAGGGTTGTAAATGTTGAAAAGTCAAAAGAAATAAATTGGGCTATACTTGATTTTGCTGCGCTAATTTGTAAACCAAAACCGCCAAAATGTCACATTTGCCCCTTAAGTTCCCAATGTCTTCTTAATAAAACTATATTAATCCTTTAATTCAAATAATCTTGCTCTTTCGTATGCCATATATTCTTTATATAAATTGATATCAATTAGTGAATTTATTTTTTCATCAATACTGCCCAGTGTTGCATGCCTATGAATACCATTTATATAGTTTTTTCCTTCGGTTAAGAGAATCAATTCCTTTGGATTATTGGAATACAATAAAGTATCAATGTACACACCCTTTTCTTGAAGAGTTTTAATTATATTAACTCCTTTTTGTTCGTTTTTAAGATTAAGATCAACAAGTAATAAACAATATTGTGGTTCAAAAAGCTTAACATCAAAATCTTCCGGATAATATTCGTAATGCTCTATTTGAAGCTTCCTTGTATGAATATTTAAATGAGATTGGATTGCGGCAATAACATCATCAAAATCTTTCAGATTGTCCTCAAACCATAAAATACGAAATTCTTGCATAGTAAATTATTTTTTAAAAGTTATTAAAAGTTGAATGCCATTATTTTCAGAACTGTTAACTATTGAAATATCTCCATTATAATTTTCGTTTAATATTTTCTTTACATGATACAATCCAATACCAGAGCCGGATGTCGTTGTATATCCGAAATTAAATACTTTAGTTTTTGCTGCCTCAGAAATTCCGATCCCATTATCGAAAAAATCAATTTCTAGATAAGAATCTTTAGCATTTCTTATTGTAATTTCTACTTCTGTCGCTTTTGCTTTGAAGGAATTATCAAGTAAATTGTCTAGAATGATATTTATTTCAAGCGGTACAAATTCAGTAATAAATTTAGTGGATGATAAATAATTAACTTTTACGTCTAACAATTCTTGATTAATTATTTTAATGGGATCATCTTTATATATATTTTCAATATATTGATAAATATATTTGCTTAGGTCCTCAATTATGGAGGCAGAAATTGAATCAAAATTGGCCTTACGAACAAACTTTACTAAACTTGATATTTTCTGGTTTTCAAGACTAATTTTGGTTATATATTCTAATTGAATTTCTTTGCTAAAATTTTTAATAATTGATTCTATTAATTTTTTTATGTGTTTAGAAACCCTTGTAGTAGATTGATTAATGTGATGTTCAATACTCATTAATTCTACCGTATCTTCATTTGTTGCTTGCTTTAGTAGTTCATTTTCCTTTTTAATTTGTTCAAGTTGCTCTACATTCTTGTTTGCTTTCTCAATTGCGTTTTTAGAATCATTCTCAACCGTAATGAAAGCTGATTTTAGTTCTTTGAGCTTTTGTTCAGCCTTTTTTGCTTCAAATAATAATTCTTCATTTCCAGACTCACCTGCAATCCTTTTAAGGTTTTTGATGGCATTTTCAGCACCTTCATTATTTGCAACATTTAATTTATCTATAATTTTTAAATCATATGCAACATCGACAATATCTTTAGAATCTGTAATTTTTTTTATAAGATCAATGATATTATTATTCAGCATTATGCTGTCATTTGTGTCTAATTCGCCTTCAATACTTAGCCCCCATTGCTGAACTTCTATTACATATTTTTCTAATCTCTTTAGTACTTTTTCTATAAAGCAAATAAGGAGTTGATCGTAAGTCTTAGTTTTTATTAGTCCATGGCCTCTACTTGATGTTTCCCTTAAATCATTATTGTCCCCAAATATTTCAATTCTTCCAATTAAATCTCTTGTTCCTAAATATCTATTGTATCCTTGCCCTTTTCGTTTATCTATACTCAAGGTATCTTCACCTGATTCACCAAAAGGGTAAATTCGAAATCCATTTTTATAAAGAAATACATTTCCATAGTTGACTACAGCAAGCCCCATTCTTCTGGAAAAAATAGTTTTTGCTGATCTATTTAAATAATAAAGAGAATAGTTTATATTAAAAAGTAATGGAAATTTATTTTTTTCCTTTATCCGGTAAATTAATGTTCCTCCGTCCATTAATTCAGTTTCTATATACATACCATCACTCGATATGTTAGAAGTTATTTTTGTTGTTCTTAAATCTAACGTATCAAAAATAAAGTTCTCAATTTCTCCATTTACTTTTTTGTAAGATTCACTATAACTTTTATCGGAATCAATTAAATCAGGAACATGAAAATGTATAGAAAACTCTTTCTCTTTTTGATTATTTGGATTTATAAGTTTTGATAATGATTCTTTAAGTTTCAATAATTTCTCACGATCCCAATCACTTCTTAATTCCTGGACTTCTAATACAGTCCCATGCATTAAGTCATAATCACTTTTCAGTTTTGTTTCATGTAGAACATTTATATCAATAAAGTCGTCTTTTAGATCACTTTCAAATTTTTCCCATTCCGTAATTAATACTTCTGTTTTAGGATTTTCTTCTTGTTTCGTTGTTTCTAAATATAGTAATCGTCCTAAGCGATCACAAGAAAAACGCCCAATACCTTTTGCCCCAGCAAAAGTTCGTTTCAAATTAATCTTATCTCTATAATCAAAGGTATTGTCTTCGGTACCTTCTCGTTTTGCTGAATAAGCGACGAAAAGCCACTTGTTGATAAGATCATCATGATCCATGCCCTTACCATTATCCTTGATTATAATTTTTGAACTTACTGTATTTAGGTTTTCAAAATAAATATCAACTCTTGATGCATAAGCGTCATAAGAGTTTTTAACCAATTCAAAAATAGCAACAAAATCATCGGTGATGAGATCTCGCCCAATAATATCCTTAAGTGCTGCACTTATTTTGAAATGAAGTTTATCTTGCATTACACAAAAGTAGAAAATTAATTCAATAAATTATATGTAACGCTGGGTGGGAATAATAAATCTAAGCATGTAGATTTTAATTTAAAATTGCAGCCCTTATCTACTACTTGACCATTTGGTAATCTTTTTATAGGATAATCTAATGTAATGGCTCCCATTTCAATTAATAATCCAAACTGATCAATCATCGGATTTTTTGTGTGTTCAACAGACTTAAAATGAAAATGCTCATTATCATTGATTAATTTACTTTCAGCAGTAATCCAAAAAGTTTCTTTATGTTTCTCTTTCAATGCTTTTTTTAAAACATTCATTTCCCAGACTAAAAAATCTCCTATAGTTAGTTTATCCGAATTCTCAAGGAGCCATTCCTTCTCATAATCAACTTTTAATATTAGCCCTTGAGCATTTCGTCCTGTCCCCCTTATTGTATTGTACAGTCTGAAAATTCCTTCTTCCCAATAACCAAAGTTATCTAATATTTCAACTCTTGTTTTAAATTTGCTCAATTCCCAATTTGGTGTTTTTCCAAAAAGTCCTTTTCTGTTACTCCTTTCAGACCTGAATGACTTCAGTTCAATTCCTTTATAATCGGGTGTTTTGGAAGAATTCATTTGAATCCCTAATAATAATTCAATCGTTCGCCCTATTCCAGTATCTGAGTTTAGAAGAGACTTTACAAATCCCATTTGAGCTATAGTTTTTAACTTTTTCAATAACTCAAATGCTATTTTATTTTCTTTATCATTTATTTCAATGATTAACTCTTTCAGCGGATTATAAATAACGGACTGAATTAACCTATCAACTGGCAACTTAGTTATATTGATTACATGGATTGTATGATCAAAACAAATCAAACAAAGAATATCATTTGGATTAGCAAATCGAGATAACCCTGTAAACCATATCCTCGGATCTCCATTTTTAGTAATTGGTCTATATAATGAAGCTTTCGATTGTATGATAGAACTAAAATCGTAAATAATACTATTTATTAAAACCTTGTGTTCGGGCCCCTGGGCTTGCAAATTAAAATCATGAAATCCTTTCTGTTCTATATAACTTCTTACTGAACCTGTAGCGTCCATAATAGATTTTTTAAGTCCATTTTCAGTTGGTTCAATTAGACAAAATGGAACAGAATTTTCTGTAAGAACTTTTATTCTTTCAATTTCGATTTCAGTAGGCTTTCGCATCATTTGATATTCTTTAAGATTTCCAAAGCTATAGCCCTTGCCATCAGTGGTGGTACTGCATTTCCAACTAATGTATATTGAGGCACCTCATCTTTTCTCTTATTTCCTCCAGTGGATCTTTTCCCTTGGAAAACAAAACTATCATCAAAAGATTGAAGTCTAGCCATCTCTCTTACTGTCAATGCTCTTGGATTTGAATAATGAATGTAATCATCTGGCATCGTCATAATTGTAGAACTTTGTTTTGTTGGATCTAAAACATTGTAGTTTCTTTTTTTTGATGATAAATTCTTATTATCTAATTCAATTTTAGCTGAGTCATAATCTCCTGACTTTCTTATTACTTCTAACCGTGATAAAACTAGATCAGATTGTTTGCTTGCCTGGTGATTATGCAACTCTGCGTAATGATATGCTTCATTATTATATTCATCAAAACTACCAACGTAAGCTGGCTGCTTAATTTTCAAATCTGATCTTAAACGACCATCTTTGCTCCATTCATAAAAAGTTTTTCCTTCCTTTTCATTTTTCTTACCGTCAATCATCCTATTAAATATAGGGAACCCATTTAATCTTTTAGATTTCAAGTTATAATTTATAGCCTTTTCTCCAGCATTTATAAAATCTAGATCGTATAATGCCTCTCCTATGCTAACCTTTGAATGGGAATCCACCGAATACGGGATATCGTGGATCATCTTTTGATCATTCCTACATCCAATAAATAATACACGTTCTCTATTTTGGGGAACTCCGTAATTAGATGAATTTGCAACATATGGCTCTTCAATTTGATAAAGACAAAGCTTATTTAATAGTGCATCGAATTCTTTCTGCATATTAACTACCTTAGATTCTTCTTTTATTTTTTCAAAGCATTCATACAGGGAAAGAGCCAATACATCAAATCCAAAGGTAAGTTTGTCTATTTCGTTAATTTTATGATTTTCAGACAATTCCGTTATTGCAGTTTTTACTTCAGATATGATCGAATCAATGCTAATAAAATCAAGAAATGAATTAAATCTATCTACAAAATAATCATTATCGATATAACTTGCATCTTTTAATTTAACGATATCACGTTTGGCCTTTTCTAATTCATTTCTTCTTTTTAAAAGGTAGATACCATGTTTTACTGTAAGTATTCGCCGATCAGTTTTATTTTTCTGGTAATCAAAATGCTTACTTGTCGTTTTTACAAAAAGTTGCTCCAAATAACTTAAATAATTAGATAATTCAATAGAATGTTCTTTTTGATTTTTGCTTTCAATTTTCGTCATCCATAATAGACACTCAAGTTCGAAACTTTTATCTGGTAGTTTAGTCTTTAAGCTATTAATAAAAGTTATAAATTTTGGATATTCTTTAATGTCTACTATGGACTTTATCTCTTTTATTATCATATCTAATACATTTCCATCTTCTTTTGTAAGGATTCCTTTTACATTTTCCATTACAAAATATTTTGGTTTTAGCTGGGTAATAACCTTTAGATAATGTGAAAATAGATCATCTTTTTTATCGAATTTCCTTCGTTTACCGGCTAAACTAAAACTCTGGCAAGGTGGACCACCGCAAACTACATCTACGTTTTTACCATTTAAACCTTTCAGTAGATTATCTAGGAAATCTGGTTCTGTAATATCTTGTCTAAGAAATTCAGTATTTAGACCAAGTTGATGATTATAACGAACCCTATGGGTTAAGTCACAATTCTCATTAATGTCGCTTGCTAATAAAAATTCAAAAACATTATTGTAATAATCTGCTTGTAAAAAACCTTCGCTAAAGCCACCAGCTCCAGCAAAAAGATCAATAAAAGTGAAATTTTGTCTGAATATTTTTGGGTCTGTTTCTACAATTTCAACTTCTTTATCGGCTTTGTGTTTATTGACAAATTCTTTCAAAATATTTTGAATATCATCCTTTTCAACTGTTAAGGATTCATTTTGATACAATAATTCTTCTGCTTTTGATTTTAAAGATGATAAAAATGCATTCTTTTGTTGAGCATCTTTCTCATAAACTACAACTTGCTTCTTCTTGTTCCAGTTTTTTGGATCAACTTTATAACCTGTTCCTACTTTGACTGTATTACTTTTGCAGTATATTTTTAGGTGAATATTGCAGAATCCATTTTTATCAGCCTTATCATCAAGATAATAATTAATAGTAGCCATTTCTTTTTATATTTTTTTAAGAATACGGACAAAATTACGGACAAAAAACTCATTTCAATACAATAAGACTAATGTTTTTTCAAATTAGTTATAAACAATTTCATTTTGTATGAATTTAAAATCAACTAACCCTAAAGACTTGCGACTAGGGAAATTACTGGAAAGGTATGATTACATTGAACCATTTAATAAAAAGAAATCAACTTGGAATGCAGCTCAGAAAGGGCCACTTTTCAAATATAAAACAAAATCTAAAAAATTATTTTTGCTTTCGGAGTCAATCATATTCTTAAGTAAAATTTTTATCTTGGCGGTATTATTAAATAAAATAATATGCCGAGAAATCTTGAACACGCTCTTCAATTTTTAGAGACACAATGGTCATCAATAAATCAAAACAAATTAAAAGGAATAAATGCAGAGAATAGATTTGATTCTTATCTCAATTCTGCTGCAATTAGGCCCTTGTTTGATTATATTATCCCCGGTGGTTGGATTATATCTCCCGGGAAAAATATCAATATTAACCCTACTACAATTGGAAGAATTGCCATCTTACCCATTTCTAAACCTTTTAGTTGGACACAGGGATCAAGAATCTTTCCGTTTACCGCACAAGTTCTTGCAGAATCATACTTTAGGCAAGTTGGAATAACAACATATTTCGTTTATTACGAAACACAGGGTAATGTACAAGTTGAAAATGCCTTTGTTATTCCTTCAAAAGGCACTTATCCAATATCATATCCATTAGAGTTTTTTAGGATTGGTGGGAATGGGCTTGCGCCAGTAACGCTTGCTGAAGTTACGCGTAATTTTAGTCCTAGAAGGGGTTCATTGGGTATGAGAGCATATTCTCTTAACAGGATAAATAGACAACATCCAACGTGGAGCGATACTCATATAGTTACGGATTTATTTTGGAAAGAATATGCCAGATATTATTTGCATAAAAAATTTCTTGTTTCCTCTAATGACTTGGATTTTTTCATTATTGGGAAATCAGGGAGGGCATATCCAATTGAGTTCAAAAGTAAAACAGTAGTTGTTGACAATAAAATTGGTGATTGGTTTGGTATTGATATAGGTCCATTTAGTAAATTGTCTTTTTTTGTTTCACTATCGAATAACATGGAGGCGTTATATTTTGTTGAAGAAATCGACTCAAATGGTAATACCATTCAATGGTGGGGTATAAGGTTCTCAATGCTCTTAAAATACTGCCATTGGGTTTCTCAAGCAGGTGGAAAGACAATGGGTGGAGGTGCATCTGCTACAGTTAGAGTTCCAAAAATTGTTTTTGAACCCTTGACCAACTTATTAGCTACCTTGTAATTTTCCATTCCCTTTATTTATCTCGGTTGCAATTGCCAACAAGTTGAGATATTCAAATTGTCTTTATTTATTTTGAATCGATAAATAACATCATCTTAAAAGATTTTTGTAATGCTTTCGCTTTAGTAACTGCATTTGTGCTGTAAGCGCCATCTTCGTAACCTATGAGATTGAACTCCCCTTTTAACTGGCTAAAACTAATTTCATAAGGAAGGGCAAATTGTTGGGTGAAAGTTACATTGACGGCAAAGCTTCGGTTGCTGTTTTCGAAGATGTAGTTGTTGTCCCATTCTTCGACCAAAATCCAATTGATAGGGATTGATTCCATTATGATTGGCTTTAAAAAATTGAATATTTAAAGTTAAGCATTTTAAAGATAAATTGTGGATAATTACATATATAATCTCTATATTTGTATTTATAAACATTTTACTATGAAAACACTTGACCTTTCAAAGCCTGTCAGATTGAGAAATCCTCAGAAAGGGGAGGAAAGCCTGGTTTATAAAGTCACCAACCTGAATGAAGTCACCAACAGGTGCTACATCGAATTGGTAACCCCGCTGCCGGGGATAAATCGGAATTTAGCCCCTCAGGAACTGGTATCAATCACTGAAATTGAAAATGCGGAATAAGCAAACTTCTTATAACCAACTCCTGAATGTTCTGGTTTCTCAATAACCAAACCAATGCTCCTGAAATATTTGGGAGTATTTCAGCCATCTGTGAGCATACGGGATTGAAACCCGACAACCTGTACTATCATTTTTCACGTCTGAAAAGAAACGAGTTTGAAAATGAAAACTTCAGGATCGTGAAGTGTCAGGTCAAGCGTGCTAAAAAGTAGAATCTAGATAAGAATTCACATCACTAAAATCCTTTGTGCCCGTGCCAGAAGCAACCATTCACAAAAATGACCGTTTTGTATTTGGGTAGTACGATGTCAAGATGACCGGGAAGGTTCTTTACCTGAAGGCACTAACGAAATCCATTGGCATATGTACGGGCAAACCTATGAGTTTGCCCTTTTCCGTATGAAGGTATTTGCTCATCATTGAATGTGTTCGCTCATAGGAACAAAGGGCAGACACACAGGTCTGCCCCTACGGCATCAATCTGTCCCCTGTTGTCGTTCCGCGTTTCGTTCTTTTCCATTTTTTAGTATCTTTGTATTGAAGTCCCGGTCATTCCTCTCCCAGTATTTATGCTGGTGATGAAGCCGGGTTTTTTGTTTTTATATTCAAAAATAATACTTTCTTACCTTATTTTGAATAGAAGAGGATGTCCTATAGCAAGATATATGTAGGGGGTACGGGCAAACCTATGTATTTGCCCTTTTCCGAATGAAGGTGTTCGCCCATTTCCCTATGAACGTACTCTCTCTCTTTTCGTAGGAACGATTTTTTCATTTCATAATAAACCCAATCCTCATTGCCTCCTGATTTACTAGCCAGGTTTTCTTCCCTCTTTGTTTATTTTAATGGGATCTTGCCGGGTATCAAATACATCTGTAATTAGCACCCCTTCAGTACTTCTTTATAAATTATTTTGTAATTCCCTTTCACCAAATATCTATGTCCTTCGTTGATTTTTTCAAGATTGATCTCTATGGGTCCCAAACCTGGATGTTTCTTCAATTGTTGAGTAGCTGTAAAGATTTCGATTTTTATTTTCCTTGCTATGACAGAACTTGCTTTTACTTTGTAAAATTGATAGATTTCTACTAGCATTTCAGATGCGAAATCTGACCAGATAATTTTCATTGGACTACCAGTTTTCAGATTCCTTTTCGAGCTGTTCCTGGGTCTTGAATTTTCCAGACAAATAATCCGAGGTCGAACGATTGGCTCTTTCGATCAATTGTTCTTGAGTAAGTGGTTTCACAGTCCGTTGTGCTTTCTTTTGATTTTGGACTTCAATCAGGATGGATTCAATTTTGCTGAATACCTTTTCGTCCTCAATGCCAGTCAGGTTTTTAATTGCTTTGAGTTTTCTTGTTTGTAAGTCCATCAGAATGTTTTTTACAAATATACATCACAATTTATAAATTTACACTGATTTTGTTGTTTTTAGAGTCATAACATTGTAAGCAAAGTGCAAAGCTCATGGTGTTTGAGACGAAAAATTGTACGGGCAAACCTTTGTGTTTGCCCAACCTATGTTTTAATACTTAAAGATAATACTTTCTTTCCAATTGCAATTGGCAAACAAGAGGAAGGATGGCCGTACGGGCAAACCCATGTGTTTGCCCAACCTGTGTAAATGCGGGAAGGGAACCGTCGTTTGTTACCAGGAACACAGTTGTCTATAAATTATTATCTTTGCAAGAGTGTTCAAATTCATTAAAATGACCACATGAAGCATTTAAAATCCGAAGATCAAAAAAACGAAATAAAGAACTGGACTACTTCAGGCAATTCATTGAGCCATGATGAGTTGATGTCAGGGATTTTGAAAGCCGAAGAAGGCCCCTTTTACACAGTCCAGGAATCGATGGAAAACTTTGAGCGATGGCTGAAGGCGAGAGAAAAGAAGTAAGAATTTCCAAACAATTCGATCTTGACATTGTCTCTGTTTATACTTTCGGCGAAGAAGTGTTTGGAGCCATTGCAGCTAAAAGCTTTATTGCAGATATTTATAGTAGAATATGGAGTTTAGACAGCATGTATCTCCTTCATGTGGAATGCAGGCACTTACCAACCATCGATAAACGCTACCGGAACATCATTCTGGGATCCTACCTCATTATTTACAGAATTACATCCGACCGCGTGGAAGTTTTGAGGATACTCAATTCACATTCAAGTATTAGAAAAATAAGGGCATCCCGACATTTCAAACCATGAGAACTTTATGGTAGGGCATGGGCAGTACGATGTCCGGTTTACGGGGGAGGGTTTTCACGTTCAGGCGGTAACCCCTCCCGAGTACTCGGGATCGGGGTTGGCAAACAGGAACTTCCTAACCAGCATCTCCGGCCTGGTGTTTTTGCTTCTGATCCGGCACCTGTTGTAGCTCCGCGGTGGTGTGTCGTGCACAGCGGTCCTACCCAAAGGTAGAAAGTAAATGTTGAATAGGGAGCTGTACCGAGCGGGTGACTATCCCGATTAAATGATTTGAAGATGCTGAACAGTCCATTCTGTCTGAAGAGCAGTGATCCGCTCAGTAATCACACAAGATTTAGGGAGCAATGACCGTGTTTTGATCATGTGCCAAAAGCCATTTGCCTTCCTGTTTGACAATGACATAGGTCTTGATCTGACGTTCATGGAGATGACTCTTATGGTCAGGGGTGGTAAAGTCGTCCATCAGATGAATTACATCAGCAACTGCCACTGTGGGAACAAGGAACCGGATTTCCATGGTTTCAATGTTCATATGGACCCCTTTTAAAAAGGCCAAATGCACGGCCCTGACCTCCTTTAAGACATTTTCGCGACCCTTACTGATGGCTCCATTTGGATTGATATGTTCCCAATCGGCTGTTGTATAGGAGGCTGCATTCTGAAAGCTCCCTTCATTAAAATCATCCTGGAATTGAATGACAACGTTTTTAACTGCATTTTTATCCAGGTCCTGACCTTTGCCCATGCAGGTCAATAAATCCAAAACAAGGAGTAGGAGGAGCGTTTTCATCGTTCAGTTGCTAAAATTGGTGGATTGCCAGAACTTATACTCAAAGATAATACTTTCTTCCCAATTGCAATTGGCCAACAAGAGGAGAGGATGACCGTACGGGCAAACCTATGTGTTTGCCCAACCCATCCCTTCGTGTAATTCGTATCCCTTCGTGTAATTCGTTTTTTTTCGTGTAATTCGTATCCCTATCAATCTTTCCATGCAATGACCCCGTTTCCCATGGTGCCGATCCATTTATTTCCCTGGGCATCGAAGGCGATGCTCTGGACATATTTTCCGGGCAGGTAGTTGGTCCATGCAACGCCGTCAAACCGGGAGATTCCCTGGTTGGTGCCAACCCATATATTTCCCTGGTGGTCAGCTTTCAGACAATTGACCTCATTACTGGCCAGGCCATTGTCGGTGGTATAGGTGATCCAGCTGGTACCATCAAATCTGGAGACCCCCACACTGTTGCTGCACCATTGATTGCCCTGATCATCCAGGGTAATGGCCATCACAAATCCATTGTATTCCTTCCCCTTGATCGGGTAACAATACAGTTTTTCAGCCTCATCCATTTTCCACAGGCCGACTGAACCTGTTCCCAGCCATTTGTTCCCTGCCGTATCGATCGCAATGGCCATCACTTGTCCGGTGCCGTATGATTTCCAATGTACACCATCAAATTTGGTAAGGGCAGTGGAAGTTCCGAACCATTTAGTATCGTCCTTATCGATGGCAATGCTCCAGACCTCATTGGCACTCAGCCCATCGGCCCTGGTATAGGTGGTCCAATGGCTGCCGTCAAATTTCGAAACGCCCCCTCCATTGGTGCCAATCCAGGTATTTCCGAGTCTATCCACGGCCATCGATAAGATCCAGTCCATGGCCAATCCATCGGTGGTGTGGTAATTCACCCAATTTAACCCGTCGAACCTGGAGATCCCTCCTTCATACAGGTCTTTCTCCTTTGAATAGGATCCGCTTCCCACCACCAGCTTTCCCCTTGAATCGATCACCAGGTTATTGACATAGTTATTCAGCAAGCCGTCCCTGGTGGTAAAGGTCGTCAGGTGATCCTTCAATGGATCTTCCTTTTGACAGGAGAGCAAGGCCAGTCCCATCCATGAGATGACTGTAATTGTTAGCAATTGATTTTTCATTTCCAAAGGATTGAATTCGAATTGTGAGCATGGAAGGATTCCCATCCAAAGCGATAAAAGTATAAAATAGGGGCGGAAGATGAAATATAGAAGAAGAAAAGAATCAACCATTTTGAACAATCAATTTCCAGAACCTTCTCTTTGCTCCCTGTCCGTCGGTTAAAACCGGACAGCCTGTCCCGATTTTAATCGGGAGCAAAGGATAGAGCTTTGATTAGAAATTTCAGCAATCTCCACAATCTTCATCAAAGCTCTATCATTTGATTATCTCCGTCGGTTAAAACCGACGGCAAAGGATAGCGCCCTGATTAGAGATTTCAGCAATCTCCACAATCTTCATTCAAAGCTCTATCCTTTGCTCCCGATTAAAATCGGGACAGGCTGTCTGGTTTTAACCGACGGACAGGAGGCAAAGGATAGCGCCCTGATGAAAGATCTCAGCAATTCCCACAATATTCATTAAAGCTCTATCCTTTGCTCCCGATTTTCATCGGGACAGGCTGTCTGGTTTTAACCGACGGACAGAAGTACAGATATACATAATTCGCCTTTTTTCCTACGTTTCCTACGTTTCCTATATCCTACGCAGAAATTTTCGTATATTCATTGTGGACATGGCTCAGCAGTTTTGGTATGAACAGGGCGAGATACTTCTCGGCCGTTTTCGTTTGGATACCCAGTTCTTCGGCCACTTTTAGATAGCCCTTCCGGTTGAACTTTTGGGGCAGGCGTTCATAGAAGAGCAGCCTGGTTCCCTTCAGTTCGTTGTTGGGCATGTTCTGGTAAACCGCTACCGCGTGTTGCTGCAGGGTGGTGGTGATGGCCATGGCTGTTTCGTAATCCTGGTCGCTGCAGATCAGGGGGTTCTTGAGCTCGTAACAGGGCGGGTACCTTTGCTCTTGAGGCTCAGTCTCCTGCTCCGTGTTGTCATTACTCAGCAGCTGAGAAGCATCCGTTTCCAGTATCCGCAGGGCCGAGAGGATCATGGCGATGCGGAAAGTGATCAGTCCCAGGCGTTTGATGTTGGCATCCAGGTCACGGCCCAGCAGCAGCTTATTCTTGACCAGCATCGTGTTGAAGTTTTCGGTAAAGCGCAGGCCCTGCTCATCGGTCAGTTTAAATGTAAGGGGCTTGAGTTGAAAGTTTAACTGCTCATACAGCTCAAAAATGGCCAATCCCTTTTTCCAGAAGAAGTCGGGGAAGTTGGCAGGATGGTGGGATACAAAAGGGTTTTTAAAATCACTGTTGTCCTCGAAGGCATAATAGAGGAAGCGGCTGAACAAACCGTTTTCGGTATCGGGCATCAGATTGTGGACCTGTTTGGGAGTCCCCGACAGGGCAATGGCCAGATGCGGGTCCCTGATCTCGATGAACTCATTGTCCTTTCGGCGGAACATGCTGGTCCCTTCGTGGTGAAAGGCTTTTCGCAGTACGTCGCTGAAATTGCCCCAGTCCTGCTTGAAAGTCTCAGCCAGGGTGTCGGCCTCTGTTTCAAAGATTACCCCCCTGAATTTGTTATCCGACAAGGCCTGCGTGAAAGCCGATGAACTGCTGTTGGCAGGGATGTAGAACATCCTGCGCTGTGGCTCTTCAGGTTTGACCGCTCCCTGTCGCTGGGGTTTGGTCAGGCTGTTGTACTGTTCCAGTTCGATTTCATAATCAGCCCTCGACGCCCGTGATTGCTCGGTCATGTGCTCGTGAATGACCGTCCCGAAATATTTGGCCCAGTTCATTTTTCCTTTTCCTGATCCAGCCGGAGCGGTGATGAAGGCATACAGGTGGGCTGAATGCAGGTTGTCGAAGTAGATGCCCCCGATGTTGGGCAGGCAGCCGCTCAGGACCGTCAGTGAACTGATCAGGAACACATCCTGTTCGATCCCTTCCCTGAACAGGGCACAGCAGTCACTGAGTATTTCAGGAAGGTTCTGGTACACTTTAGCGGGAAGGGGAGGGGTATTGAAGATGTGGGGAATGTCGAGGGAGCCTTCTTCCAGGCCCGAACCGGGGCGATCATACGGGAGATGTCCGGGAGAACCCTTCCAATTCTTCCAATTCTTCAAAGCTTCCAACCTCTCCGAATCATTCCTGCCGATCACCACCCCTGCCTGCTGGGCCAGGTGGTAGAAGGTCTTGATGGTAATGCCATGTCCTTTGGCTTTCAGGCATTGATCGTACTGCTGATCACAGTTGGCCCTTGAATAAGCGTGATAAAACCGGCTGATGCGGTGGAAATAATCGCGTCCACCTTCCCCCAGTTCATCGGCCAGGGCAAAGCCGCAGTTCAGCCAATCCTTGTAGTTGGAAGTTATGTCCAGCTGAGTGGCTTCCAGGCTTGAGATGACCTGTTCCAAATCAGATTCCACAGGTTCAGCAGGTGGACTGACAGGCCCTGCTGCCGGCTTTTCAGTATTAGCCGGTACGCTTTTTTTATTCTCCTCATTGGGTAACCAATCGGAAACATTGAATGTGTTCTTCTCCATAAAAATAGATTACACGGATTAAAACGGATTACATTAAAAATACGAATTGCACGGATTTTAACGAATTACACGAATTAAGCCGCTGGTTATTAAATGATTTGTAAATTTTAATGTTGTTGGTTGAATCCTTAATCCTAAATCGTTAATACTAGATCGTTAATCATTAATCGTTAATCCTAAATACTTTGGGTGAATATATACCTCCGGGTCACAGGGCAGAAAGCAGGCGCGTGAAAGGTCTTTGCCCGAAGCATCCACCTCCAGCCGGTAGCTGATGTCGATGTAATTGGCAATCGATTTGAACCAATGCAGGTGTGAATGCAGCCCGGTGTCAATGGCCACAATCCATTTCAATCCATTTCCGGAAGGCGAAATGAACAGCAGCTCGGTTTCAAAAAAGCGGTCATTGAGCAGGGCATTTTTCACCTGCGGCAAATCGTCTACATGATCCAGGTCGATGGTCAGCAGGCCCGAATGCAGGATCAGGGAGGCATCACTGCGCCTGGTGAAGGTCCCCGAGAAGGTGACGTAGTCGAAGTACCGGGCCTTGAAGATCTTTGCCTGGTTTTTGTCGCTCAGGGTTCTCAGCAGGTCTGTCTGCCATTGATTGCGGTCGCTTTGAATGTCCAGGTAAGCCTGCAGCAGGCTGATTCCCTTGTAGGGAACGGTATTGGTGATCGGGCGCCTGAAGAAGCTAAAACTGGCAGGAGCGACCAGTGATTCAGGATTCGTTGGATGTCCCTGTTCGGGGGTAGTCTGATTCATCTGATGTGTTTTGAAAGGTGGATAATTTGTTATTTGATAAGCGATTGATCGAATGCTGTTTCAACATGTTTTCAATGTCAATGGTGCTGAAATAGATTAGACCGTAAATTTTCGTATAGGGTAGTTTACCGCTGTATTTTAACTTGTCCAGGGTGCGTACCGATATTTTCAGCGCCAGCATCACCTGGTCCGGGGTCAGCCATTCATCGCTGATGTGTTGCGCTGGGGTCTTGTTCAGGCGTGTTACCTTGGAGAGCAGGATACTGAGGTCATTTCTCATGGCCGCCATTCCTTTCATGAATTCCACCAGGTAAAAGTCGAAAGGGTTTGATGCGTTCATGGCACTCAGATTACCTGCCCTGGGTTGGATTCCTGAAGGGCGGGGAGTAGATGTTTGGGTTTCGCCGGTAGACCGGTGGAGGGAAGGGGACGCTGCGGCCATTTTTAAACCTGCCATTCAGATAACTGATCCTGAGATTTCCCCCTTCGATGACTCCTGGCTTGAGTGGGTGAGAGGGACCGTAGTACACTGGAATTAATTTTTTCATGTGGAGAATGATTAATTGTTCGGTTCTCCAAAATTAGAACAGGAGTATTTCAACTTCATGGCTGCAATTGTTCTAATTCATGGCTGAAAACCCCTTGTTTATTGCTAATTTATTTCCAATTCATTGCTGAGGGGAAGAATTTTGCCTATAACCGTCAACTAAAGTCCCGAGTGCTCGTATTGGCGTTAACTTCGTTTGATTTGTTTTAGAATGGATCTAATGATATTGTAGTAGGGAAATCAAAATCAATGGTCTATTTTTAAAATCTTACTTTTATTATTTGAATCTTAGTAACTGAGGTAAACCCCTGCAACCTTAATCTTATCTATCTTCTTATTGGCTTGATCTCTGGTACTTGGGAATAAATTTCATAAGATAGATAAGATTAAGGTTGCAGGGGCTCACCTCAGTTACTAAGATTCAAATAATAAAAGTAAGATTCTCTCAAAAAACAGATCTGAATATTGGCTTGATCCTGAGTAATCAAGATCCAAATAATATTTGATTATCAGATTAATACAAACGAAGTTAACGCTTATGCGAGTGCTCGGGAGCAAAGGATAGCGCCCTGAATGAGGTTCTTGAAGATTGAAACGACCTATTAGCTGTTACACTACTCTTTTACTTTGTTACTTTGTTACTTTGTTACTCTGTTACTTTGTTACTCTGTTACTTTGTTACTCTGTTACTCTGTTACTCTGTTACTTTGTTACTCTGTTACTTTGTTACTTTGGAACTTTGTTGCTCGGTCAGTCTCCAATTTCTTTATTGTATTGTAATTTATCAAAAGCCCTGTGAGATAAGGCAGTTCCGACTGATCGGTTTTAAAGTTTTTGGGAAATATCTTACTCAAATGCAGGCCGTCATGGAGTTCAACATATTTCATATAGTCCGACTTGGTACAGATGAGGAATTGATGATCGGTCATGAAATGGAACAAGGTGGATGCTTTGGTTTTTGCTGTTTTTTCATCTTTGACAAAGTGCTCGTACAGGTAACAGAAGATCGGGTGGCTTCCTTTTGTAAAAATATGGGCATGCATCTCAAGTTCGGGTGATCGATCCGGAACCCCCGTGTTTATCTCTGTATCTACCTTCATCGTTGCCTGGCGCATGACTGGGAGGCTTTTTTCCTGGCTGGCCGGGTGTTGATCTTCCCATTGTTGCTGCAGCGTGATGAGCCGGATCAACAGCCGTCCCGTTGCGATGTATAATGCCACCCCATTGAGATCAACCACCCTGGAGATATCAAACCTGGGGCTTCTGCTTAGAAACCAACTGGCAGGTAATTGCAAGGAGATTAATCGCAAGGGATAATTTCTGAATTTTTGTGACTTCCTGTGCACTTCACCCGCGGAGAGCGATAATGCAATCCTGTCATAATACCTTGCCAGGCATCCCGGCAGATCCGATTCAATGCCATTGAGCGGAAACCATTGCAACAGATAACTTCTTTGCATGAATTTCCTGGTTTGCCTTCGTTTTTTATCGATAAATTTCCCTTTTTCAGCATCATTGAATAACTGACATTCACTTTGCAGTAATTCCAGTTGCTCTTGAGTCAGTTGATCGGCATCAGCCTGCATGCTTGTACAAAAATGTTCCCTCGGAAGTAGGGTTTTTTCCTCCATGTGAAATCGGTTTAAGTATAGACCCAGCTTTGATCATTTGTTATTTGCAGCCATTCAAAGGACTGGACAAACTGCAAGGGTGCGATGATTGTGAATACTTAACTTTATCCAAACGCATGATCAGTAGGAAAATTGCAAGTAATGATATAATAATTAATATTTATGTATTCTGGCAAGGAATCACTCTCGGGATATCCAAGTCAAGGAAATGCATTTTTTTTTTGTAGGATGTAGGAAACGTAGGAAATGTAGGAAAAAAGGCGAGTTATGTTTATCTGTACTCCTGTCCGTCGGTTAAAACCGACGGCAAAGGATAGAGCTTTGAATGAATTTTGTGAGGATTGCTGAGAACTCTAATCAGGGCACTATCCTTTGCCGTCGGTTTTAACCGACGGAGATAATGCCAAAGGATAGAGCTTTGAATGAATTTTGTGGGTTAGCTGAGATTTTTCATCAGGGCGCTATCCTTTGCCGTCGGTTTTAACCGACGGAGATAATGGATAGAAGATGAATTTAAAAGAAGATGAATTCAAATCCTCTGGGCTTTAGCCCTTAATCAAATTAAAACCACACATAAAAAAACACCCATTCAGGCCCTGATATGTAGTAAACATTCACTAAATTAGTGCATATATATAAACATATCGCCCCATGTCATATATCAAAATCTGGCTTCATTGCGTATGGAGCACAAAAAACAGAGAAAGCACGATCCCTATGTCATTTCGTCCTGCCTTGCTAAAGCATATCAGGGAAAATGCCCTCGAAAAAGAAATTACCCTGGATTACATCAATGCCCATTATGACCATGTACATGCCCTGATCAATATGGGCAAACAACAAAATCTGTCCGCTGTTATGCATACTCTCAAAGGCGAGAGTTCATTCTGGATCAACAAGCAAAAAATCATCCCCGGTCATTTCTCCTGGCAAGATGATTACTTCTCAGTTTCCATCGGTCATTCACAGGTTGACAAGGTAAGGAAATACATTAATAATCAGGATGAGCATCATAAAAAGGTGAGTTGGGAGGAAGAAGTCGAGATTTTTATGAAAAAATATGGTTTTGAAAAGATAAAGGGCTGAAGATTGGGGATTGATTTATCCATTTGTCCATTCTCCGTCGGTTAAAACCGACGGCAAAGGATACTGCCCCGATGAAAGATCTCAGCAACCCACAATATCTCTACAAAGCTCTATCCTATGATTATCCCCGTCGGGTAAAA
>DASXUZ010000246.1:0-5949 GCA_036504555.1 Prolixibacteraceae bacterium
TTCTCTCTTTTCTTTTTCTAATAATAAGAGAAACCATTGAACTTGTTCAAATAATACGACCTGGTGTGCAAATCGTGCAAATCGTGCAAAACGTGCAAACGGTACAACACGGATTTGAATAGATAGGTCCTGTAATTTGATGAAAGCCTTGGGTATCTGAAGAATCAATCCTTTCACTGAAAACCTCTATTTTGAATGACATTTTCTTTAATGAGTTTGGTTGATTTTTGGAAAAAATGGTGTAACTTAGCTCATTATTAGCTCATTGAATCAATCTGTAATGACTGCTTAAATGCATGGTGAAAATTAAGCTGTCCGGGTAATCAACTGACAAATATTCAAGACAGACAGTTATTGGCCAATTACCAGTGGCAAAACCAGGGGACAGCGAAAAGCTTTACGAGTAGGAATTCTAAATGATGAAAGTATGAAATATAAATTTTCACTCTTATCTGTAGCCGGAATCCTGTTTTGTACTCTTTCCATGAGGGCACAAACGACCATCATCCTGAATGCTGTCAAGGACAATACGCTTTACCAGGATGAAGTCGGTAGTAAGTCCAATGGATCCGGAGAACACTTTTTCGTGGGTAAGAACAACTTGAATTCCATCAGAAGAGGCCTGATAAAGTTTGACATCGCTTCAAATGTCCCGGCAGGAGTAACCATCCTTGAAGCGACACTGACCCTGTCAATGGATCAAACAACTTCAGCTGCCAGCAATATTGAACTACATCCGCTTACATCCGACTGGGGAGAAGGTGCATCCGTTACGCCAATCAATGGCGGCAGTGGCGTACAAGCTCAAACCAATGATGCCACTTGGCTGCATACCTTTTACAACAGTTCATTGTGGAATACCCCAGGTGGAGATTTCAGCGCCTCGGCCTCTGCAACGACTTCAGTCAATGGGGTGGGGACTTATAGTTGGACATCGGCTCAATTGGTGGCAGATGTCCAAAAATGGGTGGATGCTCCAACTTCTAATTTTGGCTGGTGCCTGACGGGTAACGAAGTATACCCGCAAACGACCAAGCGATTTGCCAGCCGCGAAATAGCAACAGTTGCCAGTAGACCGTTTCTCACCACTGTTTATTTAATTCCAGTAGGTGTCCGTGAAACCAATACAGGTTCACGTTGCTCCATTTATCCGAACCCTTCTCAGGGTAAGATGAAACTAACTGTCGGCAAGGTAATCAACCCGGCGGTAAAGATATACAACATTCTAGGGATCGTTGTATATTCCAAAGCCATGGTGGATAATCAATTGTCCATTGATTTAAGCAAGGAACCTGGAGGCATCTATTTCTATGAGGTACTGAGTAACGATCGGATGGTGGAAATGGGTAAAATTATCATTAGGAACCCAAGCTCCAGGTGAAATGAATTGTTTGCTCATTAAAACTGGTAAGCAAGCAAGTTCAGTGGATCGTATTTTTTGCTCTGCGCTTCTGATTGGGAGGCTTCCATTCTGCTTTTTTCACCGCCATCAATACCCCAATCACTGAACCATACGGTAGGAGCAGACGTATGGCGATGATAGAATTCTTTCCTTGTTTGGCCAAGGTTAACCTGAAGTCTTCCCAACCTAACCTCATCGATGCTTTCATCAAGCAACTTGTCATTGTTGGTCAAGAGCGCAAATTTCTGTTTGAGTTTACCTTTTTCAACATTTCGGTTTCCTTCAATTTCAAAGGTGTACATAGCTTCCGGTTAAGTTGTGAATGAATTTTCACCCAACAAAGATGATGGTTACAAGGCCTGTAAATGTTACATAATTCGGAATAGAAGTTATATAATTCACAGTATTTAGGGAATGAATTAGCTAAAGCAGCCTTCGAAGGGTTTGAACTTTAGCCTCCTGTTTTGTTGTCAGGAATATACTTTGCTGGATTGTCATACAGGAGATGGGGGATTTTCATTCTATGATCGTTCCTCTTTTTCAGCTTCCAATACCCCATTCACCGACCCATGCAGTAGGAGTAGTCTTCTGGCCTTCACTTCATCATAGCCCAGTTCAGCCATGACCATGCGGGTGCCACGGTTGATGAGCTTTTGGTTGGTCAGCTGCATGTTCACCATCTTGTTGCCTTTCACACGGCCCAGTTTGATCATCAGCGAGGTGGTGATCATGTTCAGAATCAGCTTTTGTGAGGTGCCCGATTTCATACGCGTGCTTCCAGTTACAAATTCAGGGCCCACAATGGCTTCAATGGCAATGTCAACATTTTGGGCCAGCTCACTGGACTTGTTGTTTACGATACAGGCGGTGAGCAGGCCTTCTAGCCGAGCCTTTTTTACGGCCCCAATGACATAAGGTGTTCCACCGGAAGCCGCTATTCCAACGATGACATCCAGCGAAGTAGGCTGGTAGACTTCAAGGTCCTTCCAGCCTTGCTGGACATCATCTTCGGCCATTTCAACAGCTTTGCGGATGGCAGTGTCGCCCCCGGCGATCAATCCGATCACCAGGTCTGGGCCAACGCCGAAAGTAGGGGGTATTTCAGAGGCATCGAGTATCCCGAGCCGTCCACTGGTGCCTGATCCAATATAAAACAACCTGCCTCCTTTTCGCATGCGCAGGTAAACCTGTTCGACCAGCTGCTCGATTTGTGGCAGTACCTTAAAAACGGCAGGGACTACTTTCTTGTCTTCCTCATGAATGCCCAATAAAATTTCTCTGACCGATTTTTTCTCCAGATCGTTGTACAGGGAATCAGACTCAGTGGTGCTTTCGGTGGTCATGCTGATGGATTTTTATTGCCTGTAATATTTTTCCAATCCGTCAATCGGATCTTTGATGATTGTTATTTGTTCAAACCCAAAATAGCTGGCTGTATTTTCAAGTATCTGGCTGAAATGCCAGGCCACAGAACCAATAAAACCGATGGGATAGGAGGTGTATTTCGGTAATTTAGCCACATTGCGTTCGAAGAATTCCATAAAGCTTTGCTGTACCAATTCCTGGCAATAGGCAGAGTTTTTGTGTTCAGATAGAAAGGGGATAAACTGCGCCAGAAATTGATTGGGTTTTTCAGTACGATAAACCCGGTTAAGGGCCTCTTCACGGGTCAGTTGATAACGTTGGGTGAATTCATCCCTTAAAGGGGCTGGCATGACTTCCTTGAAATAGTCGCCCAGCAGTTTGCGTCCCATCACAGCACCGCTGCCTTCATCTCCCAGGATGAATCCAAGGGGTGAAATCCCTTGGGTAATTTTCTCCCCGTCATATAAACAGGTATTGGACCCGGTGCCCAGGATACAGGCAATTCCAGGCTGATCACCAAACAAGGCCTTTGCTGCGCCCAGCACATCGCTGTGTGTTTCGATACTGGCAGAGGGATATATACGGTTTAAGGCCCTTTTGACAATGTCCCCTTTTTCGGCATTCACGATCCCGGCCCCGTAAAAGTAGATCGATTGGATGCCGGTTCCGGTTTCCGGGAGCAGGTATTTATCCAGTTCCTGGTAAATGTCTTCCTCTGTCCTGAAAAATGGATTGATTCCCGGGGTTTTGATATCCTTTGATTGGCCTGAAGGATTGATTAGTTTCCAGGATGTCTTGGTTGAACCACTGTCAGCAATTAATTTCATGAAGTCTGTTTATTGTAGAATTGTAAAGGTAAGGATTTCGATGAAATGGATTACACGGATTATACGGATTACACGGATGGGTTCAAAGTATAGTGTAACTTTGATTCTTTGTGTGAATATCTCTTTAGACTCCTCGGAGTGCATTTTCATGTATAATTTAAATCAGCAACCTATTATGGCAACAATTTTAAAATCAGACCAAAGAGAGATTCAAAAGTTAGCTATTTCGATGGTGAAGAAAATATTGTAGATAAATGGAATCATATTTAATTTGTATTCCTTAATGAATCATTGAGCTGTACAATAAACAATAAAGTCTGCTTGAATGTATGCTGATTAAAGTGTTCCCGTCCTTATTCAGGGATGTTCAATAATTTGCATACTTCCTGGTAGCTCATGTTTTTTAGCTCCTGTACACTTTTTAAAGATCCTGATTTTAAGGCAGGGATGGTTCCAGGAATGGCGATGAAGCGAAATTTATTTTCTGAAGTGAGTGGTCGTGAGCTCATATCAGAAGTAAACTCGATGCTTCCATAGTCCATGATCAAAAAGCTCCAATTTGCACCAATGGCATAAGCGGGTAAAGGTCTTACGGCTGCCCCCTGATACACATCATCGGCCAGCCACACGTAGGCCAGAACGACTCCACCTTCTACAATATCCTGTGTTAAATCGGGAGCAGAAGCATCGAAATACCAATCGCCCGAAGTGCCGTCCCAGCTTGCAGGAGAAAACCATTCGGAATAATAGACTGTTGCATTTTGACCATCAAGGCCATCCATACCGTCTTGTCCATCTTTACAAGCGTTCAAAAGAAATGCTGAACATGCAATAAATAAATAGATACAATTTTTCATGTGAGTATGTTTTATGTGTGAATTTTAATTGAACTGTCCCATTTCAAAGTCAAAAAGCGTACCATAAGTTTTGACCATTACTTCGTAAGAAAACTGAAGGGAAAAAGGCGGTCAGGTAGTTCACAGGAATGAACCATTGAATTATAAATATTGTTATTGTAATTGAAGAACGGATTACAACGACATTCAATCAGCTTCACAACAAAATAATTGGAAAGGGCGTACAGTGAGAATTCATTTTTTGTGGAGTCCAGAAACCACTGAATGCAAAACGGGGCGAAGCCGAAAAGCCATATGACCTGCACCATCATTTGGATTTGGGATAAAAAAATATGATAATACCATCACCAGGCGTTACCACCAACTTAGCGACGAAGTGGGCGACATGGATATGAAATATGTTATGAGGTACATAAAATCCTATATTTTATCTGCCAAATACATTGCAGACAATCCGGTACAGCCAAAGTGGACGGAAGGTGACCAATATGAAGGAGCCTGGAAAGAATTGTATAATCCATCGATCAAAATAGTACCCGTTAGTCTGAACGAGAAACACTGACATCAGTTGGCTGAGATATTGAATATAGGTTTCCCCAAATTTGGCAAACCTATATTCAATGTTGTATTTTCGTTAATAATGCTTAAATTCACCGCAAAAGTGGGAAGGATTGATGGTCGAGGATAAGATTATTTGGGAAGACTTTAAGGATGAGAAAGAATATGCCTTATCCTATATTTATAATCAAAACATTGATTTTCTATTTTTTTACGGCAAGAAATTTACCGATGACGAGGATTTTATCCTTGATACCCTCCATGATTTATTCTGCTACTTAATCCAGACGAGAAAAAATCTGGGTAAAACGGATCATATCCGGTTTTACCTAATGACCGCCTTCAAAAGGAGATTATTTAAAGAAATCCAACTTAAAAACAAACAATTACTGATCAGCGAGAATTTTCATTTTGAGGGGGATTTTATTTTTTCGGTAGAGGAAGATTTGATCCGGGATGAAGATTATTCAACGCGGCTGAAACTTATCCGGCAAGGCATGAATGAGCTGAATGCAAAACAACGTGAAATTCTCTATTATAAGTTTACCTGTGATTTTGACTATCCCCAGATCTGCGCTATCATGTGCATCACCTACGATGCTGCACGCCAATTGGTGTCACGTGCGATCTGCCTGATGAGAAAATATTTGGAAGTCAATGATTTTTGTTTATTCTTCATTTTCAAGGATACGAAATACACGAATTGAAACAAATTACACGAATGCAAGAGCAGTGTAAATCAGAGACATCAGTTAAATTAGCAGTCCTATTGGTGTGTGACAGTTAATAAGTCGGGCGGAGAAAAAGGCATGGGGCATGTTACGTGGGGCCGGCTGGCAGGCATTCTCCTTCCTTGTTCCTATCCCTCTGTCATTGTCATCTGTAACCCATGTGTAACTCATCTGTAACCTTTCTGTAACCTCACCATACAGAAAGGTTA
>DASXUZ010000247.1:0-14992 GCA_036504555.1 Prolixibacteraceae bacterium
TTCATAGATTTAGCCATTAAAGGTGGACCAATTATGATTCCTATTATCTTGTTATCCTTTATTGCTGTCTTCATTTTCATCGATCGTTATATTGCCATCCGCAAGGCAGGTAAAGTGGATTCACGAATGATGGATCGTGTCAAAGAATATATTCTTGATGGAAAAGTTGAATCAGCATACGCATTGTGCCGAAGGGAAAATAATCCTACCTCACGCATGATCGAAAAGGGTATTTCGCGCATTGGACGGCCGATGGCTGATGTTACCACTGCTATTGAAATTGTCGGGAACCTTGAAGTTTCGAAATTGGAAAAAGGACTTCCTGTTTTAGCCAGTGTTGCCGGTGGTGCACCTATGTTGGGATTCCTGGGTACAGTTACAGGTATGATTTCCGCTTTTTATGACATGGCAAATGCCGGAAACAATATCAATATCACTTTGTTGTCATCAGGTATCTACCAGGCTATGGTTACAACAGTAGCCGGTTTAATTGTAGGTATTGCCGCTTATTTTGCATACAACCTTTTGGTTGCCAGTGTAGAAAATGTGGTATTTAATATGGAAGCTGCAACCAGCGAGTTTATGGATATGTTGAACGAACCAGCAAAATAAGGATATCATGGCTTTAAAACGTCGAAATAAGGTGGAAGTAAGTTTTAGTATGGCTTCGATGACAGATATCGTTTTCCTTTTGCTGTTGTTCTTTATGATTACATCAACTCAGGTGGCTCCCAATGCACTCAAATTGTTATTGCCTCAAAGCAATAATCAGACAGTTGCAAAGGCAATTACAACCATTTCAATCACTGCTGACTTGAAATTTTATATCAACGTAAATGGCGATCTGAAAAGTGTTGCTTTTTCTGAGATTGAACCTTTTTTACAAAAAGCAATGAAGGAAAATGAAGAAACCTATATTGCCCTTCATGCCGATAGGACGGTTCCCATTGAGCAGGTGGTGAATATCATGAACATTGCTAAACGCAACCAAATTAAAATGATTCTTGCTACATCCCCGGAAGAATAATGAATTATATTTCAGAACATAGAATAGCTTTTATCAGTACCATTATCACCCATACTGTGATATTGCTGATCTTGCTGTTTTTTGGTTTTTTTACCCCGCTACCCTTACCTGGAGAAGAAGGTATACTTGTGAACTTCGGTGATTCGGAAACAGGCATTGGTGCTGAAGAGCCTGCTCCGGGAGAGTCTGCTCCAGCACAGAATCAGCAAGAAAAACAAGTGGTAACAAAAACTCCTCCACCTCCTCCTGCAAAAAAAATAATCGTCCCGGTTGAAAAGGAAGAACTGATGACTCAGGATTTGGAGAAAACAGTCGTCATGGAATCGGCCAAAAAGAAAATAGAAACCAAAAAAGCCAAGGATCTGGAAGAAGATAAAATTCTGAAAGAAAAGCGCAAAGCAGAGCTTATTGAGAGACAACAGCAAAATGAAATTGAAAGGCTTCAAAAGGCTGAAAAAGCCCGGCAGGAAAAGGAAGAGGCACAGAGATTGGCGCTCGCAGCTGCCGAACAACGACAAGCTGGTGAAATTAATAACAGGGCTAAAAATGCATTTGGCGGCACTGGCACTGGCACTGGAGCCGGTATTGGAAAAGGGGCTGGCAATGGAAAAGGGGCTGCTGATTCGAAAAGCACAGGCCAAGGTGTTACCTATGGTCCAGGCAATCAAGGTAGTCCGGGAGGATCTGCCAATGTTGATAAATATGGTCCAGGTAGTGGAACTGGAAATGGAACGTCCTATAATCTTGATGGACGTAGCGGGCTTTCATTACCAAAACCTTATTATCCTGGGAATGAAGAGGGAATTGTAGTTGTTCAGGTAACTGTGGATAAAAACGGAACAGTTACAAAAGCGGAGCCGGGAGTTAAAGGTTCCAATACAGCCAATCCTGAACTGGTTGCCGCTGCTAAAAAAGCAGCCCTTCAGGCTAGATTTAATGTCGATAACAATGCCCCGGCGTTTCAGGTGGGTACGATTACTTACCGTTTTGTGCTTGATTAAGTTTCGGGTCTCGTAAGTCAGGCAAGTCATTTTGTTGAATATTTATTGTTGGAAAATTTTATTTCAAAAGATATGGGGTTGCAAAGTGTACGCCCTTTTATAATAAACGCATTTAGATGATTAAAGAGAAATTAGATAGTCAGTTGTTGGAAGTTTTAACAGAAATTGGATTTAACGAATCAACCGAACTTGAAAGAATCTGTATTCCAAGGATCAAAAGCGGCCATGATTTGATGTGTATTGCCGCAAAGGGAGCCGGGAAAACGACCGCAATTGTAGTGACTGTTCTTCAAAAGCTGAAAAGTTCTCTGGCTGATGTTCCAAGGGCGATTATCCTTGTTCCCAACAAGGAACGTGGGGCGGAAATGAAGGCAGAATTTGACCGGTTGGGCCAATACACTGACCTTCGTGTGAATACTGCTTGCGATGATCAAAAGATCGACGATCAAAAAGACAAGATTTATATGGGCTCTGATGTGGTGATTGGAACTCCAAAACGCATGAACCTCATCTATTCATTGTACGCACTGAATCTGAGCAGTGTTAAAATATTTGCCATCGATGATGCCGAATTGGTTATAAAGAGTATTAACTACCTGCAAATAGACCGTCTTTCAGAGAGTATGCCCAAAGCCCAAAAGATCGCTTTTGCCAGTGACCTGACAGAATGGCTGGACCGTTTTTCCAACGAATTCATGAATATTCAGGAAGTGATTGAAATTGAAGAGGCTGAAAATGATGCGACTGAATCACTGGATTAATCATTGTTTTTAAAGAAGCTTTTTACTTTAACCTTGAACTTGACTCATGCGTAGCACCACCTTCCTGATTTTCTTCAGCATCGTTCTGATAATCTATGGCTCTGTCAATTATTATCTTTTTGTACGTGGACTTCAGGCTTTTTCCCTGAGCCAACCGATGAAAAGGTGGTACATCGCCATTTTTTGGACCGTGGTCTCCATGTTTATTGTCGGTAATTTTCTTGAACGGACAGCCACCTCTGCACTGAGCGAGTGGATTTACCGCATTGGGGCTTTCTGGATGGCATTTATGCTCTATCTGATGATTGCAGTGGTTGTCATCGATTTTGTGAGAATTCTCAATTATTTCTTTCATTTTCTACCCCCGTTTTCGCAAATAATGAGATTTCGGTTGGGATTAATTGTCTTTTCATTGGCAGCTTTAGTCGTTACCGGTGGTTATATCAATGCTTTATGGACCAATGTAAAAGTAATCCCACTGACCATCCATAAGAAGGTGTCAGGTTCCCCTGAAGTGAAAATTTTAATGGCCTCAGACATTCATCTTGGCGCATTGATAGGAGAAAGTCGCGAAAAACATCTGCTGGATATTATCAAAAAGCAAAAGCCTGATCTTGTCTTGCTTTGTGGTGATCTGGTGGATGGAGAAATTGCTCCTGTTCTTCGAAAGAATCTGGGTCGACACATCCAGGAAATCAAAACCCCCATGGGCGTTTATGCCATCACAGGGAACCATGAATTCATTGGTGGAATCAATAAAACCTTGCCTTATCTTCGAAGTATCAACATCCGGATGCTGATGGACGAAACAATTACATTGCCCAACGGCATTCAGTTAGTTGGCCGTATTGACCGTTCAGGCTCACATGGTCCCAATACCCTCAAATCGCTTAACCAACTGCTGACAGGAATTGATACCTTGAAGCCTGTCATTGTGATGAACCATCAACCGGTTAATTTAAAGGAAGCTTCTGACGCCAAAGTGGACCTTCATCTGTCTGGACATACCCATAACGGACAAATGTGGCCTTTTAATTATATTACCCAAGCCGTGTATGAGCTTAGCTGGGGCTTACGCCAAATTGGTACAACCAATTTTTATGTGTCTTCGGGTTACGGATCCTGGGGGCCGCCAGTTAGAACTGGCAACCGGCCGGAAGTAGTGATTTTTAATCTGAAGTTTGATCAATAAAGATTGTTGGATCAATATTTTGTTGTTGTTTTTGTAAAGATTTTATAGTCTTTTTCTTGTATTTTAACATCAAAATTATTACCTTTGGTGTAACAAAGGTACTGTCATACAGGACAAATGCTTGGTTTTGCAAACAAGTATTTTAGCTTCCCACTAAATTTTCGGTTTTTTACATCACATTCAACTTTTCCTACCGTAGCCTTCCATCCATATCTTCCCGGTCATACTCCGGCTGCAAGGGAAACTTTACTGGTTTTCCATCCCGCTGAGAGCGGTAAATACCTGTAAATAATTCAACTGTTTTGCGGCCTTCTTCAGCAGTCACCAATGGTGGATGGTCGTTCAGAATGGCATCAGCAAAATCTTCCAATTGCTGCTTGAAATACCAGGTCATGGAATCTATGGAATCAAAGGTATCGCAATCGGCCTTGTTCCATTCTTCCATCAGTTGTTCTTCCCCTGGCACTGTCCATAGATCAAGCCTGGGAGGTTCTGAAATGGTCGTTTTTCCTGGGAGAAACATAGCCCCTCCTTCAGTTTGGGCTCCAACTGTTGCACCGTTGCTCCCGTGAATGTGGATCTTGCCATAAATACCAGGTTTCTGGGAATTGCTGACCAGAATATTCCCCAGACCGCCATTCTTAAACCGGATAATTGCAATGGCTGTATCTTCCACTTCAATGTAGGGGTGATTGATATTGCTCCAGTAACCAAAAATTTCATCGATGTCACCCATCAGCCATTGTAACAGATCAAGCGGATGGGGAGCCTGGTTCACCAGCACTCCGCCGCCTTCCTGTTTCCATGATCCGCGCCATGCATCACTTTCAAAATAAGAGCGGTCACGCCATCCCAGCATTTGGATGGTTCCCAGGGCAGGGGTTCCTATTTTGCCTTCCTCAATGGCCTTTTTCATGCGCTGTACAGGTTGGTACCAGCGCCGTTGACTGATTACTCCTGCTTTGCGTCCGGTTCTCCTGGCGGCTTCTATGATGCGGTCACAGTCTTGTAGGGTGGAAGCAAGTGGTTTTTCAATCAGAACATGTGCTCCGGCTTCCATCGCCTGGATGGCCGTATCGGCATGGTATGGATGTGCCGTGCAGATAACAGCCATGTGTATATTTTCAGCCTTTATCATTTCTGAAATGGAAAAACAGGCTTTCACGCTGTATTGATCAGCAAATTTCTGAGCCGATGCAGGAGTTCGACTCCAAACGGCCTTGAAATTCAGGCCTTGTATCTGTAATATGGCTTTGGCATGTAAATGTGCAATTTTAGCACAACCAATGATAGCGACATTAAGGATCATGGTGTCAGTATTTTATGTTTAAAAATTAAATTTCTATAGTCAGGAAGAACTGGCGGAATTGGTGTTTTTATCTTTTATTGTTTTCCCTCCCGAAGGTAGAAAAAGTAAGATTGCATTCAAAAGGAATCCTGAAATAAGGACATACTGTCCTGTTTCAAGATGATGAAAGGTCATCATCAGTTTTCCTGATAAGGCCAGGATACCTCCCGACAACATGGCCGCGATGCTGAATCGTTTGTTGTATGGCAAACTGAAAAGTGCTGCCACCATCGGAATGATGAAGGCTCCCGAATAAAATGAAAGGGCCAAAAGCAGCGATGAAACAATGGAGGTAACTTTCAGGGAAATGAGCATACTCAAAACTCCAACTACTATCAAAAACAGCTTGGTCTGTTTGAACGACTTTTGCGTATTGATGTCTTTGTGAAAGAGTTCGCTTAAAATCATCGAGGTTGTCAGAAGGGTAGTGGCTGCAGTGGAAAGTACAGCCGAAATAAGCGATGCAATCAAAATGCCACAGGCCCATTCAGGTAAATATACATTGGCCAGGTTAACCAGCGACGAACTGTGTTGAGCACCGGCATGAAAGGTGGCAGCATACATGCCAACATAAGAGAGTACAAAAGCAAATGGGATCAGGATCAATGCAACAACAAGGACACTTCGGAAGGCTGTTTTCGAATCTTTGGCACAGAACACCCGTGAATAAATGTCGGGACCAACTACAAATGTACTTGAAAATGTGAGAATTAGGATGAATAGATCGAAGGCAGAGAAATGTTCGTTAAACGGGAATTGGTTGGAGAAATCTGGCAGTGCAGGTAATTGCTTTGCAGGAATCAGAATCGCCGTAAGAATAACTCCAGCCAAAATAAAAAAAGCCTGAAATAAATCCGTTTTCATGATCGATACCTGTCCGCCTATGTAAGTGTAGATGATAAAAATGATGCCTGTTAGCAACACACCATTGGAATAGGCTACTCCGAAAAAACTAACCAATATCTGCGCTCCGGCAATAATTTGTGCAGCCACAATGCCTAGCCAGGCAATTGGAATGATGAGGGAGGTTACTCTGCGTGCCGATTCACCGTAATATTGACCGATCAATTCGGGCAAGGTGAATTTTCCCTTTGAATAAACGATCCTTACAATGGGAAGCAAACCCAGTAAGCCCAAACTGGCTGCCAGGATGTACCAGGCGGATGCCCACGACTGGCTTTCTGCTAACCCGATCGTTCCCAGGATAGCCGATCCACCCAATATAGTAGCCAATAGACTGCCTGAAACCTGCCAGACACCCGTTTTCTTTCCTGCCAGAAAATAATCAAAAGGAGTTTTTATCTTCAGGTAAGAATAAATTCCAATCAACAGAAGGATTAACGCATAGACAATCAGGATAGTAAACTTCATTCAGACAATAATGGGACTTGTTTATTTTCAAACAAAAATAAGGATTAAATATTCATTTCAAGTTAGATTGGATTTGTGGCGGAGGTTTTGTAATTTTCATATTTAGATCGTGCATAATTGTGTTCAAAAACATGGTGACAACCATCATTTAAATTTCTAAATTTGTTCCGTTGCCGTACACGGAAAAACTAATTTAAAACTATTAACCGAAACCACATGAAAAAAATTCAGTTCATTCTAATTCTAATGCTAATGGTTTGTGCCGTTTCAGCAAAATCGAAAGAGGAATGGCAATCGCTTTTCAACGGGAAAGATTTAACCGGATGGCATCAGCTCAACGGACAGGCTAAATACCACGTTGAAAAGGGCGAAATTGTAGGCACTACCGTTGCCAATACGCCCAATTCATTTCTTGCCACCGATAAGGATTACGGTGATTTTATTCTTGAACTCGACTTATTGGTTGACAATGATATGAACTCAGGCATTCAATTCAGGAGCATTAGTAAGCCTGAGGTAATGAATGGACGTGTTCATGGATATCAATGTGAAGTTGATCCTTCAACCCGTGCCTGGAGCGGAGGTATCTATGATGAAGCCCGCCGGGGTTGGCTCTACACGGGTGAATTGAATGTGCCCGCCAAGACTGCTTTTAAGCTTGGTCAATGGAACCATTACCGCATTGAATGTGTTGGAAGCAGCATACGCACCTGGTTAAACGGTGTGCCCGTTGCCTATCTCCTTGATAACATGACTCCCAGTGGCCTGATTGCCCTTCAGGTTCATGCCATCGAGCCAAAGGATCAGCCAGGCAAACAAATCCGCTGGAAAAATATCCGAATTAAAACAACCGATATAAAAGCCACTGATTCACCCGATGTTTTTGTGGTGAATTTATTGCCCAATACACTTTGTCCGGCTGAAAAGGAACAAGGTTGGAAGCTGCTATTCGATGGTAAAACGACCAATGGCTGGAAAGGCGTTGACATGAATACCTTTCCCCCCGCAGGCTGGAAAGTGGAAGACGCAAGCCTGGTCTCTGTTCCTGCTGCTTCTGAAGCTCATGGCAAAGGCGTGGATATTGTTTCAGATGAAAAATATGCGGCTTTCGACTTGCAATTTGAATTCAATTTTGCGGAAGGCGCCAATAGCGGGGTTAAGTATTTTACTGGAAATGGTGGACCATCCATCGGTCTTGAATACCAGGTGCTTGACGATAAAAGGCACCCCGATGCCAAGGCGGGTGCTGTTGGAAACCGTACCATGGCTTCACTCTATGATTTAATTCCTGCTGAAACCCAGGAACGATTTACAAAGCCAGCCGGTGAATGGAACATTGGCCGCATTGTGGCTTATCCAGATAATCACATCGAGCATTGGCTCAATGGCATTAAGGTGGTTGAATATGTTCGTGGTTCTGCGATCTATAAAGCTTTGGTAGCCCGCAGTAAATTCGCTGAGTTCGTGAATTTCGGTATGGTCAAAGAAGCCCCCATCTTGTTGCAATACCACGGCGATCAGGTGAAATTCAGAAGTATAAAAATCAAAAAACTATAAACCCATGCAAGCAAATCGACGCAATTTCTTAAAGCTTTCAGGACTGGGCATGGCTGCCGTTGCACTGCCAGGCATTTCCCAGGCGATGCCCTCTCCGGCTAAAAATATCAAATCCTTACCCATCCGTTTGGGATTGGCTTCCTATACACTTCGGAAAATGAACCTGGACGATGCACTGGCTGTTTGCCAGCGGCTGGATCTCAAACAGATCTCGTTAAAAGATTTTCACCTGAAACTAAATTCATCAGATGCCGAAATTGCAGAAGCAGTGAAAAAATGCAAAGATGCAGGTGTCAATTTAGGCTCTGGAGGGGTCATCTATATGAAATCGGAAGCCGATGTGGATGCGGCCTTTGAGTATGCCCGCAAAGCCGGAATGAATATGATTATCGGTGTACCGAATCATGATATGCTCCCGTATGCTGAAAAGAAAGTGAAAGAATACAATATTCGCCTGGCCGTTCACAACCATGGCCCGGGCGATTTAGTCTATCCAAGCTGCGAAAGTGCCTATGTGCTCATTAAAAACATGGACCCACGCATGGGACTTTGCCTGGACATTGGCCATACACAGCGCATTGGTCGCGATCCTTCAGCTGACTTGAAAGACTATTTCGAACGTATATTTGAAATACACATGAAAGATGTATCCACCTCCGACAGTAACGGCAAAGCCATTGAAATTGGACATGGGGTGATCGATATTCCTCGTTTCCTGAAAACAGTCATTAAATTGAAATTCCCCGGTATTATTTCATTTGAATATGAAAAAGAGGATAAGGATCCTGTTCCGGGATTGGCTGAATCATTGGGTTATGTAAGAGGAGTTCTGGCGGTAATCAACTAAAACTAAATCAATAAAATCATGGGTACAAATCGCAGGGAATTTATTCGCAATGCGGCCATTGGTGCTGCCGGGATTGCAATCGGCGGAGCAGCAACAGGCTTCAGTGCAAAAAGTTATTCACGTATTATCGGCGCCAACGACCGCTTAAACATTGCATTGATGGGCTGTGGCCGCAGGGTAAGCGCTTATTATGCATCCCTTCAGGACAAAAAAAACAATGTAGATGTCGCCTACATCTGTGATGTAATGAAAAAGCAACGTGAAAAGGTAGGTAAAGATTTGAACGGCAAGGTCTCAGGAAAAGCCGCACTGGTGAATGATATTCATGATGTTTGGAATGACCAGGGTGTCGATGCTATTTTTAATGCCGCCCCTGACCACTGGCATGCTCCAGGGACCTGGATGGCCATGCAGGCGGGAAAACATGTCTATATTGAAAAACCTTGCAGTCACAATCCTCGCGAGGGTGAATTGCTGGTTGCATTCCAGAAAAAATATGGCAAAGTGGTTCAAATGGGCAACCAGCAGCGTTCTGCAAAAGAATCACAGGACATTATTGGTGAAATTCACAAGGGTATTATTGGCGATGTATACAAGGCTACAGCTTTTTATGCCAACAACCGCGGCGAAGTGCCCGTTGCCAAAAAGGCGCCCGTTCCTGAAGGTCTAGATTGGGAGATCTGGCAAGGTCCGGCTCCTCACCAGGAATACATGGACAATATCTGGGATTACAACTGGCACTGGTACGGATGGGTTTGGGGAACTGCCGAAGCTGGTAACAATGCCACCCACGAACTGGATGTGGCCCGTTGGGCCCTGCAGGTAAAATATCCCGAGCGTGTGTTTGTGGAAGCCGGGAAACGCTATTTCAAGAATGATGGCTGGATGATGTATGATACCATGGATGCTTCGTTCCGGTTCCCTGGAAATAAAATTATTGAATGGGATGGACAAAGCCGCAATGGGCACCAGACTTTCGGATCAGACCGTGGTACCATCATTTATGGAAGCGAAGGTACTGTTTTTGTAAACCGGGAAGGATACACCCTGTATGATCGTATGGGCAAAAAAATCAAGGACAGTAAATCGGCAGGTAAAGAATCCAGTACAGGCCTTGGCGGTGGTGGTGACATGACCGATACCCACATCTCTAACTTCTTCAACGTCATTCGCGGAAAAGAAACCAAGCTGAACTCACCCATCGAAGAGGGTGCCATCAGCCAGATGCTGGTTCATTATGCCAATATTTCAGCTCGTCTTGACAAATCTTTGACAATAAATACCAAAGATGGCCATATTCTTGACCGTGATGCAATGAAACTTTGGGACCGTGAATACCAAAAAGGTTGGGAGCCCAAACTCTAAAAAAGTAGTCAGAATAAAAGGAAATTAATTATTTAAAATTAGCACTAAACCTGGTAAACTCCCCGATTCATTTGGGGAGTTTTCTTTTTAACATTCTTTTTGACCGCTCAATCAATACTTCTTCTTATCTTCGTAATATTGAAAATTAAAACCTCCGGAATGCTTAAAGGAACACTTTTATTGCTGTTGTCATTCTGCTTCTTTGCAGCCAATGCGCAAATCCATTTGGTGGTCAAAGAAGGCGGGTTCCTTTTTCTGGAAGGCAAGGACAGTATCTTTTTCTACCAGAAAAGCCCCAAAGACAAAGCAGGGGAGTACAGCCGCTGCAATTACATTCATCCGCTTTATGGGTTGGATAATTCACGGCTGACTGAAGATTTTCCCTCAGATCATCTTCATCACCGCGGGGTATTTTGGGCCTGGCACCAGGTGTTAATTGATACGATGGCCGTTTCTGATGGCTGGGAGTTGAAGAATTTTCAGCAAAAGGTCGTTGACTTTGAATTCCTTCAACAAAAAGGAATCGGCTACCTGAATACAACCCTTGAATGGAAATCACCTTTGTGGAAAAACGGTGCAGAGGCCTACCTTCGCGAGAATACCACCATCATCCTCTATCCCAAAGTGGGCAATTACCGGCGCCTGGATTTTGAAATCAAACTCAATGCCCTGGCCGATCGGTTAAACATCGGAGGTTCAGACGATGAAAAAGGATATGGTGGATTTTCTGTTCGGCTGAAACTGCCTTCTGATGTGACTTTTACCGGAGAGAACGGACTGGTGGAACCCTTGAATACAGCCATCAGTGCAGGTAATTTGATGAATATCAGTGGTTCATTCCTCGCCGGGGGGAAAAAGGGTGGGGTGGTCATGGAATGCAATCCGCAAAATCCAGCTCCAGCAACTAGCTGGATATTAAGGAGATCAGCCAGCATGCAAAATGCCGTTTACCCGGGAAGGCAGCCCGTTTCAATTCCAATGGATCAGCCACTGGTTTTGAAATATTCATTGCTGGTTTACCAGGGAACGATGAACAAAAAGCAGATTGTAAAAGCTCTGAAGTAGGTATAAATTGTTTATTCATAGGTTGATATGTCGGTTTTAATCAAAAGTATATAGGTTAAAAGGGGATTGTTTTTTCCTTTGATCAAAAGCGGCACCAACAAATTTTACAGCGATCAATTAAAAATTAGAGGATGTCAATACTGAAATACAATGAAAGTAAGTCTGATACAGTCCGTCGGGGATTGGAAAGACGCATCATTTATACACCTAACCTAATGACTGTCATTGTTGATTTTAGCGGTGGTCCCTGGGCTGAAGCTGAGCCTTTTCATTCGCACCCACACGAGCAGACGAGCTATGTGGCCGAAGGTGAAATCATCTTTTACTGCGAAGGGGAACCTGAACAGCATTTGAAAGCCGGCGATCTGTTTGCCACTGTTTCGGGCCAGAAACACACCATCCGCCTGCTCTCTTCCAATGCACGGCTCATCGATAATTTTAATCCCATCCGCCAGGAATTTATAAAATAGAAAACCATCCATTTTAATTCATCGGTAAGCCATCCTCTACTGATGATATCCTAAATCGATTTCTTTTCGATCACCCATGGGATCTATCAATTTTGACTTTTTAACCGATCCCCCATACCCACTACTCCCTCTTTGTTTAAATTTTGCCCCTTCCAGGCCTATACCAACCTGGTATGAAGGCTGTACTATACTCTTGTCAAATTCATGCTTTCTGCATAGTTCGTGCATAGTTCGTGCATGCTTCGTGTATGTTTAGATGTAGAAAGCAAGCAGGAAATATGTATAAATTAAGAATAAACTACAAATTGGGTATAAGCCAGGTATGGCCTTCACAGCAGCTTGGTACAACCCTGGGTTAAATAATTTTCATTTTTGGTGCATTCCAGAGGCAGGCAAAAATGATCAAATTTATCTATGGCTGATATTTATTATCTATGTGATAAGCAAGAACATAATTGAAGAAATTGATGTTTCTAAGTCAAATCATCGGAATGTATAAAAATAAAAACAGTTGGCTCAAAATTATTTTAACCATAGTCGGCGCTATGGGAGGATTCCTTTACTGGAAGCTGATTGGCTGCACGACTGGCACCCGCCTCCGGCAAAGTGATTGGTATTTTTCAAGTTTATGGGGAATGGCACTGGGCTATCTGTTGGGTGATTTAATTGGAAATTCAATTGGGAAGGAAGCGGTGAAAGATGCATAGAAGATTCTATCGTATAGTGAAGTCTGGTAGGCCTGTATTGGTTGATTTCTATGCCGATTGGTGCATCCCTTGTCGCTTGATGGACTCTAATCTGAAGGAAGTTAAATTTCAATACAAAGCAAAGCTGAGGATTATAAAAGTAAATGTTGATAACTACCCCGAAATTGCTACGAACTATCAAATTCAGAACATTCCGGCGGTTGTGTTGTTTCAGGATGGAAAAATTAAATGGAGTGGGGTAGGAGTTCAAGCGGTCACCGATATCACCATTGCATTGAAAGACAATTTGAAATGATTACGTTTATCTGAACCCATACATCCTATGCCAGAGAATAAACTTCAGAAGGGAGACATGCTCCCGCACTTTATACTGAATGATGAAAATCGCCAGCCCATCAATATTTCAGCCTTAAAAGGAAAATTCCTGGTTTTGTATTTTTATCCCAAGGATGATACCCCCGGCTGTATCAAGGAAGCCTGTAGCTTTCGCGATTCATTCCAGGATTTGGTCGATGCCGGAGCGGTGGTCTACGGGGTAAGTAATGACAAGCCAAGTGTACATACATTGTTCAAGGCCAAATACCGGCTTCCCTATTCATTGCTCTCGGATACAGGAGGGGAGTTGCGCAAATTACTGGGCGTGCCTTCCGATTTGTTTGGATTGCTTCCAGGACGGGTTACCTATATCTTTAACCCTGAAGGCAGGTTGATTGAAATCTTCAAATCGCAACTGTCGCCCGAGAAGCATGTGCAGAAGGCTTTGGAGGTTATTGAGAAAGGGTAAGGGGATGTATTTTAAATACCTTATGAAGAGAGTTATATAATATCTCCTCAATTTTTCAGCATTCGCCCTGATTTTTATTTTGGATGGATCAAATAATGGGCCGATTACCGTTAAATGAGCCATTAAAATATCCATAAAAGCACTGATGGTATCAAGGCGAGCCTTCATACCATCAGTAAATCATTTAGTTTTTATAAGATCTTTAGTCGTTTTTAACGACCGGTTCTTCAGCTTGTTTTTCCTCTTCGGGTTCATTCAACAGGTCCTTTTCTTTCAATAATTGATACCATTGGATGATCTTTTTCATGTCCGATACATAGACCTTGTCCTTGTCGTACTCAGGAACCAGCTCTTCGAAGAAAGCCTTGAATTCGTTGGATGAAGCTTTGGTGGAAATTTCTTTCCCGCTCTCCTGAAGTCTTTTAAATACTTCTTTAAGCTGAATCTCCCCGGTTTCGGTAAACACTGAAATGTCGGACAAAGCGCTTATTTTGGAAGTTGAATAGGCGGGCATGCGTTTGCCTGTCAGCAATGATTCAACAATAACGCTGTTTTTTGCTTCGGTCACCATTTTAAAAAGGCCGGGATAACCACTGATAGATAATATTCCTTTTAGCATACTTTCAAGTTTATTTTCTTTGTGCGAAGATAATACATTCCCTCAAGTAAAAAAAGAGAGATGTCCATCTAGGGTAATGATTGTACGAAAAAACGGTTAACTGATTCTGCCATTCACTGAACTATAAATTTAGCTGATGACTGATTCCAAGACTAATCCAGCGGCCAGGTTGTGCGATTGTTCCAAAATCGTAATATTTGGTATCCAACAAATTGGCAGCCAGTAAATAGATTTCTGTAGATGGTGACTTCCACATGATGCGTGTATTGACGAGCCAGAAAGGTTGATAACTTTCAGTTGCTGTGCGCATTCCGTTTCTATCCTGGTAACTTAAGCGCCATGATCCTTTGAGTTTGTTCCAGATCTTATGGTTTATTTCAATGTCGAGTTTTTGTTTCAGATTATCGAGTACATAATAAGAAAAGACATTCTGGTCGTCTTTATTCTGTTCGCTGTATGAATAGTTGATTCCAAGTTTGGTAATAAAAACAGGTTTATTCCAAACCGCTTCAGGAAAAAGGCTGCCGCTCAGTTCAATTCCCTTGGTGTTGATTCGGGTAAGGTTTTTGGTCTGCCACTTGTCTGATTCATTTTCACGAATCCAGTCAATGAGATCTTTACCCCTTCGGTAATAGGCACCTGCACGGCCTGTAAATCCCTGGAAGGTAAATTTCATTGCGCCTTCAATAGTGGTTGATTTTTCTGGTTTCAAATCTGGATTGCCGATATTGGTGGGCCCATTATAAAAAAGATCGGTGAAAGTGGGCATCCGCAGACTTGAATTGGCTGATCCATTGAGCTTGAAATGCCTGGAGATGGCATACGAGACATCCATCCCGGGATATATATTCCATCCAAAGCCAAGATCCGAAATCCAG